>DATENL010000126.1:0-4269 GCA_035275105.1 Thermoleophilaceae bacterium | reverse complement strand
CCTCGCGCCCGATCGCGGTCCCGGAGGCCATCGTCTCGAGGCAGCCGCGGCCCGGGCACGCGCCCTGGCACGGCGGCCCGTCCATGTCCACGACGACGTGGCCGAGCTCGGCGGCGCCTCCGCGCGCTCCCCGGTAGACGCGCCCTCCGAGCACCAGACCGCCGCCGATCCCGGTGCCGAGCGTCAGCATGGCGACGTCGAGCGCGCCGCGGCCGGCGCCCGCGCGCTGCTCGGCAAGCACGGCGAGGTTCGAGTCGTTGTCGACGAAGACCGGCAGGCCGAGCCGCTCCTGCATGAGGTCCTGGAAGCGCAGCCCCGCCAGCGGGAGGTGGGTGCTGAACCCGACCTCGCCCGTCGCGGGATCGATCAGCGCGGGGATGCCGAAGCCCACCGCCACCGCGTCCGGAGCGGCGGCGCGCGCCTCCTCGACCGCGTCGACCATCACGTCGAGCACCTCGCGGCGACCCGCGTCCTTCCACAGCCGCCGCACGCGGTCGCGCACCTCGAGGGACTCGTCGACGACCCCTCCGAGCAGCTTGGTCCCACCCGTGTCCATGCCGATCACACGGCGAGGCGACATGCGCTGACGGTATACACGTAGGCGTGTCCCCCGACACTCCCGACCGGGAGCCGCCGCCCTATCGCGTTTATCGATCGGGCTCCGCAGACGCTCCCGAGACCCCCGACGCCCCCGACCAGGGGGCGCGGCCCCAGTACCGGACCTACCGGTCGCGGCGGCGCCTGCTCGACCGGCTCCGCCCCTCGGGCTCGACCCCGCTCGACGCTCTGCGCAAGCGCAAGCCGGCGCCGTCGGTCCCTCCTCCCGGCGCCCCTTCGCGCGGCCGGCCGCGCCTCCGCCGCTTCCTGAAGTGGGCCGCGATCGCGATCGGCAGCTGGATCCTCCTGTCGATCGTCGTCTTCCTCATCAGCGCCCAGACCGCGCCCGGCGTCTCGGACGAGGCCGAGGACGCGCTCTCGCGCGGCGGCACGCTCCTCACCGGCAGCACAATCCTGGTGCTCGGCTCGGACCAGCGGACCGAGGGGACGAAGGAGCCCGGCGCCACCACGTCGGGGCCGTCGCGCTCGGACAGCATCCTGCTGCTGCACGTCGGCTTCGGCACCGTCCGCAAGCTCGCGATCCCGCGCGACTCCTACGCCCCGGGGGTCGGGAAGATCAACGCCGCCTTCGCCCAGGACGGCGCCTCGGGCGCGATCCGGACCGTCGAGAGGTTCATGGGGAACGACCTGAAGGTGAACCACGTGATCCTGGTGAGCTTCGAGAACTTCCCGAAGCTGATCGACGCCCTCGGCGGCATCGACATCCACCTGGACCACTGCCTCAAGTCGAACTACTTCGGAGGCAAGCGGATCAAGCTGCCGGCGGGCGACAACCACCTGACGGGCCGCGAGGCGCTGCGCTTCGCGCGCGTCCGCAAGAACCGCTGCGCACCCAACGAGGACGACCGCGCTCGCGCCGCTCGCCAGCAGCAGGTGCTCGGCGCGATGCGGTCGAAGGTCGTGTCGCCGTCCAACTGGCCGAGCACGTTCGTGCGCCTGCCGCTGGTCGCCTGGCAGGCCCCGCGCACGCTGCCGAGCGACATGAAGGGACCCGGCCTGAGCGCGCTGTTCACCGACCTCCTGACCGGCGGCTCGGGCGATACGAACGTGCTCAAGCCGTACTCGAACAACGGGCCCGGCGGCAGCCTGCTGGTGTCCGAGGGCGAGCGGGCCCGGGCCGTCGAGGAGCTGCTCGGGAAGTAGCCGGCGCTAGTCGGACGACGCCGAGCCGGAGCCCGACTTCGACGAGGAGGAGCCCGAAGAGGACGACGAGGAGCCCGGCTTCGAGTCCGACTTCGCCGGCTCCTTGCCGCCGCCCTCGGAGTCCTTCTTGGCGCCCGAGTCGGCCGCGGCCGCGGTCTTCTTCTTGCCGTAGTCGGTCGTGTAGAAGCCCGACCCCTTGAAGTGGACGGCGACCGGGTGGAAGACGCGCTGGACGGGGGCCCCGCACTCGGGGCAGGTGGCGACCGGATCGTCGCTCATCCGCTGCATCACCTCGAAGGTGTGTCCGTTCTCGCAGCGGTACTCGTAGACCGGCATTTCCGCGGCGAGTGTATAGACGGCCCGAGCGCCTATTAGGCGGCGATTTGCTCGCCGGGCGGGGCCGGCGCGTCCAGATCGTCGAGAAGGGAGACCTTCATCGAGTGCCAGACGATCCAGGCGGCAACGTGGGTTATGGGTCTGAAGGCGATGCTCACCATTTCCGTGACCTGACTTCACCCTAACATCACATCCGGTCGTTTGGCGCCCCCAAAAACCTGCTATTTGCGGGAACTTCACCTATGTGGCGACGCGCCAATCCGAGCGGCGCCGGACCCGTCTCTAGGGTTCCGGCATGGCCACGGAGGCACAGGACGCGGTGACCATGGACAAGATCGTCGCGCTATGCAAGCGGCGCGGCTTCGTGTTCCAGTCGTCGGACATATACGGCGGCCTCGCCTCGACCTACGACTACGGCCACTACGGCGTCCTGCTCAAGACGAACGTGAAGAGCGAGTGGTGGCGCGCGATGATCCAGGAGCGCGACGACGTCGTCGCCCTCGACGCCGCCATCCTCATGCACCCCCGGACGTGGGAGGCTTCAGGCCACCTGGAGGGGTTCACCGACCCCCTGGTCCAGTGCCTCGGCGAGTGCAAGCGGCGCTGGCGTGAGGACCATCTGCGCGAGGCCCAGCCAGAGGGCGAGCTGCGCTGCCCCGAGTGCGGCGGCGAGCTGACCGAGCCGCGTCAGTTCAACCTCATGTTCAAGACGTTCATGGGCCCGGTCGAGGACGAGGGCGCTGTCGTCTACCTGCGCCCCGAGACCGCGCAGGGCATCTTCGTCAACTTCAAGAACGTCCTCCAGTTCTCGCGCAAGCGGCCGCCGTTCGGCATCGCGCAGGTCGGCAAGTCGTTCCGCAACGAGATCACGCCGGGCAACTTCGTCTTCCGCACGCTCGAGTTCGAGCAGATGGAGATGGAGTTCTTCGTCCCCCCGGCCGAGGCCCAGCAGTGGTACGAGCACTGGCTGCAGGCGCGGCTGGACTGGTACACCGGGCTCGGGATCGAGCGCGACAAGCTGCGCCTGCGCGCCCACGACGCCGACGAGCTCAGCCACTACTCGAGCGCCACCAGCGACATCGAGTACCTGTATCCGATCGGCTGGAGCGAGCTCGAGGGCATCGCCAACCGCGGCGACTTCGACCTGCGCCAGCACCAGGAGCACTCCGGCGAGAAGCTCGAGTACGTCGACCCGCAGACCAAGGAGCGCTACCTCCCGCACGTGATCGAGCCGGCCGCCGGCCTCGGCCGCACGATCCTCGCCCTGCTCTGCGACGCCTACGACGAGGACGAGCAGGGCGGCGAGCAGCGCACGGTGCTGCGCCTGCACCCCAAGGTCGCGCCGATCAAGGTCGCCGTGCTCCCGCTGCTGCGCAAGGACGGCCACCCCGAGCTCGCGCGCGAGGTCTACGAGGACCTGCGCACGCGCATGAGCGCCGAGTACGACTCCGGCGGGCACATCGGCAAGCGCTACCGCCGGCAGGACGAGATCGGCACCCCGTTCGCGGTGACGATCGACCATCAATCGGTCGAAGATCACACAGTGACACTGCGTCAGCGGGATAGCCTCCAGCAGGATCGCATCGCGATCGCCGACCTTGCGGGCGAGCTGGAGGAGCGCATCAGGTGAGCAGCGCGATGGACAAGATCTCCTACGCGGACCTCTACGCGCGCTGGGAGCGCGGCAACTGGCGGGCCACGGAGATCGACTTCGGCACCGACCGCGAGCAGTGGCGCGAGGACTTCTCCGAGCTCGAGCGCCGCGCCGCCCTCTGGAACTACTCGATGTTCTTCCACGGCGAGGACGCGGTCGCCGACGACCTCGCGCCGTTCATCGACGCCGCGCCGCGCGAGGAGCAGAAGTACTTCCTGACCACGCAGCAGGTCGACGAGGCGCGCCACACGGTCTTCTTCCAGCGCTTCATGCAGGAGGTCGCGGGCGTGGGCGACGGCACCGCGGGCGGCGCGCTGGCCGCGACCGAGCCCGAGCTCACCTGGGGCTTCCGCAGGACCTTCGAGATGCTCGACGAGGTCACCGGCGTGCTGCGCAAGGACCGCTCGCGCACCGCGCTCGCGCGCGCCGTGACGATGTACCACTTCATCGTCGAGGCGACGCTGGCGCAGCCGGGCCAGCACTTCATCGGCGCCTACCTCGAGCGCTGCGACCTGCTG
>DATENL010000125.1:0-30196 GCA_035275105.1 Thermoleophilaceae bacterium | reverse complement strand
CGGGGCTGGATGGCGGCGCCCGTCGCCTGACCCTGCCGGTGCACGGCGCTCCGACCGCGGTGATCGCGCCGATGCGGGCCCGCGGGCGGACGCTCGGCGCGCTGGCGCTGGTGGCGACGGACCCGGGGCGCCCGTTCGAGGCGGCCGACCTGGGGGTCGTCGAGGACCTCGCGGACCGCTGCGCGCTGGCCGTCGACAACGCACGGCTCTATCGCCACGAGCACCAGGTCGCCGAGTCGCTCCAGCGCAGCCTGCTCCCGGACCGGCTACCGGCGCTGGCCGGGCTCGAGTTCGCCGCTCGCTACCTGCCCGGCGGTCCCGGCGTGGAGGTTGGCGGCGACTGGTACGACGTCATCCGGAGTCCCGACGGCGAGCTGATCCTCGTCATCGGCGACGTCGCCGGTCGCGGGGTGCGCGCCGCGTCCACGATGGGCCAGCTCCGAACGGCCGCGCGCGCGTACGCGCTCGAGGGTCACTCCCCCGCGGCGATCCTCGCAGGCGTCAACCGGGTGGCCCACGCGGCCGAGCTGCGCGACATGGCGACGGCGCTGTGCCTCGCCTACAACCCGGCCACCGGCCGCCTGCGCACGGCGAACGCCGGCCATATGGCCCCGATCGTGATCTCCGAGCGGGGCGAGGTCCGATCTCTGGACGGCGCGACCGCCCTCCCCCTGAACGTCGACGCGAGCGTCCGCTTCGTGGAGGCCGACGCGGTCGTGGATCCGGGGAGCACGGTCCTGCTCTACACGGACGGGCTGATCGAGCGCAGGGGCGAGACACTGTCCGACTCGGTGCGCGAGCTCGAACGGGCGCTCGAGGCCGCCCCTCAGGGCGCCGAGGCGCTCTGCGGGTTCATCGCGGAACGCGCGCGCGCCGACGACGGGCCGCCCGACGACGTGGCGCTCCTCGCCTTCCGTGTCCAGCAGCTGCGTGGCGCGGCGCTCCAGCTTCGGTTCCCGGCCCAGCCGGAGGCACTCGCCGACGTCCGCCACTCGCTCGAGCGCTGGCTCGACCAGAACGGGGCTACGCGTGAGGAGTCGGCGGCGGTCGTGCTCGCGTCAGGCGAGGCGTGCGCCAACGCGGTCGAGCACGCGTACGGGGCGGCCGACGCCGACGTCGAGGTCGCCGCCACGGCCGCCGGCGGGACGGTGAGGGTCTCGGTCCGCGACAGCGGTCGCTGGCGTCCGCCCCGCGGCGGCGATCGCGGCCGCGGGGTGGACATGATGCGCGCGCTGATGGATGATGCGACGGTCGCCCACGGGGACGACGGCACGACCGTCGAGCTGGCCCTGCGACTCCTGAACCCCTCGGGTGCGCCACCGGCGCACCCGAGCGTGACCACGACGACGACGACACGGGCGAGGGACACGATCGACGAGCTGAT
Source organism: Thermoleophilaceae bacterium (assembly GCA_035275105.1). Classification (GTDB taxonomy): domain Bacteria; phylum Actinomycetota; class Thermoleophilia; order Solirubrobacterales; family Thermoleophilaceae; genus AC-37. The sequence continues at coordinate 28,812 of DATENL010000125.1, read as the reverse complement.
CCAGGGAGATGCCGCGGTTCGCATGGCGCGCGAGAGCGAGGTGCTCACGGCGACCGTCGAGGGGGAGATCGACCTGGCGAACTCGCGGGCGCTGCTGGACCGCGTCGTGGCGGCACTCGACAACCGGGTGACCGGGCTGATCGTCGACCTGTCCGAGACCCGGTTCCTCGACAGCTCCGGCCTTCAGGCGCTGCTCGACATGCGCCGGCGAACCCGGGTCCGCGGCCAGCACATGCGCGTCGTCGTCCCGGCGAACTCGCCTGTGCGGCGGGTGATCGAGGCGGTGGGTGCGCAGCAGGCGCTCAACCTCTGCGGCGAGCTGTCCGAGGCGCGCGCCTCCTTCTAGTTCAGCCCGCAGAGCTTCGCGAGCGCGGCGTTCAGCCGCGGGTCGCTCGTGTCGACGAGCGACTTGCCCTGGAGGCGCTGCGATCCCTCCGAGGCGTTCCCCACGTAGCGGCGCGCCGCGTGGGACGCCTTCGCGGTCAGCAGGCGGTACATCGCCGCGCGCAGCGCGCCCCTGCGCCTCGCCAGCGAGGGGGTCGCGACCGCCACGGCGCGCACGCGACCCTTGCGGACCGCGTACACGAAGATGCCGCCGCTCCGGTGCCGCACGAAGAGGCCGGGCGCGATCCTCGTGGTGCGGTCGCGCACCCTCTCGACCGGCGTCCCGATCGCGGTGCCGCCGCCCTCGCGGTGGACCGCCGTACTGCCGATCAGCTCCACGCGGCCCGCGGGCGTCAGCTCCGCCACGTCCGCCGCGTGCAGGTTGCCGGCCTCGCGCACGCACCAGCTCCACGCCCGGTTTCGCTGCTGCGGCTGACCGGCCACGCTCAGGAGCCGCTCCCACGTCATCCCGAGCCGGATCTTGCCGAGCCCGTGCGCGGTCACGTTGCGGAACGGGTTGGTGCACTTGCGCACGCGCACGCCGCGCGCCCGCTCCCACATCTCGAGGTACGCCTCGGCGCCGTTCATCATGTCGTTCTTCAGCTTCGCGCCGCCGAGCTTGCGGACGTCCTCGTACCAGTCCGGGTAGAGGCCGTAGTGGGCCACGCCCTCCTTGTTGTAGTCGAAGGTCCGCTGGCCGCTGCGCTGGCGGTCGAAGGTCACGCGCCCGTCGTAGGACTTGAACGGGTACCTGATCGCGCCCGCCCGCGCGTCGGGCTGCGCGGCGAGGCCGCCCAGGTCCGCGCCCTCCCCCCAGCCGAGCTTGTACGGGGTCTGCCGCGGCCGGTAGCGCCTCCAGACCCTCACGAAGTTGTCGGCGGTGTCGGAGTCCGGGAACGCGAGCCCGCCCAGCTTCCAGATCCGCGGCCAGTTGCCGGGATCCATCCAGCCATGGGGCGAGATCACGCCCGAGTAGCGGTACGACTCGGCCAGGGTGAGCGTGTCGGCCACGGCGCGCTGGCTCATGTGGTCCGGGTTGATGATCCAGTGCCGCTTGATCATCCGCCGCTCGAGGTAGTGGCCCAGGTCGGTGAGCCCGCGCCTGTTGCAGTGCGGCGCCGGCGGGTACGTGGGGTACCCGCCGCTCGGCAGTCCGACCGCCGCCAGGAGGGCGGCGACCTCCGGGCTTCCCGGGGGCTGCAGGATCTCGTTGTCGTGCAGCGGCCCGGTGCAGGTCTTGGCCGCCCACCAGGTGCCGGCGCTCTGGCGGTTGCCGGCGTTGATCAGGACGCCCACCGGCCCGCTGTCGAAGCGCACGCCCGTGAGCGGGTTGTCGAACTTGTTGAGCAGCAGCGACGAGCGCACGCCCATCCTGTGCATCGCGGCCAGGTCGCGGTCGATCTTCTTCCGGTCGCACGTCGAGGTCTCCCAGCCGCGGCAGCCGAACAGCTCGGAGATCTCGATCTCGAGCACGACCGCCATCTGGCCCCGGTTGACGACCCGCCGGGCGGCGTTGGGCGTGGTGACGATCTGGAAGAAGCCCCTGCCCGGGCCGCCGGCCTGCGCGTCCGCGTACCGCTGGAGCTCGCGCATGTCACGCAGGGCGAGGCGCACGGCATCCATCTCGTCGCACGAGTTGTGCTTGCGCGGCATCAGCTCGCACAGCACGCGGTTCTCGTTTATCGGGTTCACCATCACGCGCTGGCCCGCCAGCCACGCGCGCTGCACCCAGCGCCAGTAGACCCCGTTGTAGGTGAGGTTGTGGGCGCCCCACTCCGTGAACTTCGGCCAGCCGGTGGTGTCGTGCGGGTACTCCGGAGAGCCGTAGTTGAGGAAGTTCTGGACCGGCGCCGCCGAGCCCTGCGGTCCCTCGACCGAGCTGCAATCGGGCATCGCGTGCGGCACGCCGTAGGCGTGCCACGGGCGGCCGCACTGGAACTCGCCGCCCAGGAACTCGAAGTTCATCCAGTGCATATGACCCTCGAGCAGGCCGCGTACGGCGGCGAACTCGTACCGGCCCCGCGCGGGCGTGCCGCGGGCGCTCAGTCCGACCTCCGGGTAGACCGCGCAGCCGGCGGCGGGCGCGAAGGTGAAGCGCTGCTCGCCCGCGCCCGGCGCAGCGACCCTGAGGCTCCCGTCGGGCGCGAGCGTCAGGCGCCGGCCCGTGTCCGACATCGGCGCGAGCGTGAACGGCCCGTCGCCGCTCACGCGCCAGTCGGCCGCGGGGCTGGCGTCGCCGTCGGGCGCGACCGAGCCGTCGCCCTGAGCGGCGACGAAGGTCCGGTCGGGCCGGTAGATCAGGTAGCGGCCGAGGGTCGTGGGCTGCATCCGGATCCGCCCGGCGAGGGCCGGCGTCCGGCCGCTCTGCGCGCCGTGGAGGGCGTAGCAGCCGTGCGCGAGCGAGTAGCGCGTGTCGCGCGCGGCCGCGGACGTGCCCGGGACGGCGGCAAGGACCGCCGCCGATGCTGCCAGAGCCGCGAGCCCCCTCGTGCGCACCGGACCGAAAGCTACTACCGCGCGCGGGCTGGCGCGCCGGGGCAAAGCCGCCCCCTAGGGCAGGCTGAGGCGGCTGAAGACGCCGGCGTGGTCGGAGTCCCAGAAGCCGTTTGCCGGCTTGCGCCCCGTGACCGACGAGCCCAACAGGCTCACGTTCGCCTTGTTGGTCATGACGTGGTCGACCTGGTGGTCGAAGTCGCTGGCCTTGCCGCCCCCGGCGAGGGTCAGCAGGCTCGTGTTGAGGCAGCAGCTCAGCGGGCTGTCGGTGCTCCGCTCCTTGAAGCCCCCGGCGAGCAGCGCCTTGTAGGCGAGCCCGTCGCCCACCTGCACCTCGGTCTTCTTGTCCGAGTTCAGGTCCCCGACGAGGATCACCCGTTTGTCGCCGGCGGCGGGGCCGCCCTGCGCGAACAGCTCCTTGGCCTGCGCCTGGCGGATCTTGCCGCGGTTCACGTCGGTGCCCTTGTTCGTGTGGTTGCCGGTCTTCGCGCTGTCGAACGACTCGAGGTGCGTGTTCACGAACCGGAAGCTCTCGGGGCCGAGCTTGACGTCGAGCTTCGTCCAGCCGCGGGTCACGTCGATCGGCACGCCGGACGGGCGCACCTGGATGAGCGTGTCGAAGGTGCCGCTCGCCGGGTTCGAGGTCTCGACGCCGTTGCGGACGATGATCACGTCGCGCATGGTGAGACGCGCGTTGAGCTCGCTACCGAAGTTGCAGTTCGGCCCGCTGGTGTCCTCGTTGCCGTCGGTGTTCGCCTGGATCTCGAAGTCGAACTCGGGCTTCACGACCGCCTTGTGGTACTTCGGGCCGTTCTTGTTGAGCTGTGCCAGCAGGAGCTGAAGGAAGTCGTAGCGCACGTGCTTCGCGCTCGGCGGCAGCGGGCTCTTGTCGCACGGCTGCGTTCGCCAGAGCGCGACCTCCTGCATGCCGACCACCTGCGGCGCCTTCCCGATGATCTCGTTCGCGAGCCCCTTCGCGCGCACGGCGAACTTGTTCCTGTCGACCTCGTTGAGGATCGTCCCGGCCGCGTTGACCAGCTCCTGGAAGTTCTGCGCCCTCGTGCCCGGGCCGAGATCCGCGCCCAGGTAGACGTTGCGCGTCATGACCGTCGTCGTGATGGGCTCGGCCGCGCCTGCGGCGGCGGGGAGAGCGAGCGCGCACGCCACCACGGCGGCTGCGAGCGTCAGGCGAAGGGCCAGGCCGGACACGTGCGAGAGCATAGTGGCTACCCGGGCCGCCGACTAGCGCGTTGCAGCATGAGCGTGGCCACGGTGCTGAGCACCGCCGCCACCGCCACGAACGTCCAGGCGCCGACGAACGCGTCGTGTGCGCCGACCGCGTGTCCGAGGATGGCGATCACGACCGCGATCCCCAGCACGCCGCCGAGCTGGCGCGCCGTCGCGTTCAGGCCGCTGCCCGTCGCGTAGAGCCGCGGCGGCAGGGCGGCGACCGCCGCCGTGGTGAGCGTGGGGAACGCCATCGCGATCCCGACGCCGGTCAGCAGGGTGCCGGGCAGCCAGTCGGCCACGTAGTCCGGCGTCGTGCCTGCGCGGAGCGCGTACCAGGCGCAGCCGGCGCCGTAGACGACCGTGCCGACCGCGGCGACCGGCGCGAGCCCGAAGCGGTCCGCCAGCCTGCCTGCCGGCGCGGCGCAGACCGCGGTGATCAGCGGGCCCGGGGTGATCGCCGCCCCGGCTCCCAGCACCGTGTAGTGCCAGATCGAGGTGAGGAACAGGACGTCGGTCAGGATCTTGCCGTAGAACGCGGCCGCGAAGATCAGGATCGCGACGTTGGCGAACCGCACCGAGGGCAGCCGGAACGACAGGTTGCTCATCGCGTGCGGATCCGACCGCGAGCGCCAGGCGACGGCGGCCAGCAGCACCGCGGCGCCGGCGAAGCTACCCACCACCCGGGCGCTCCCCCAGCCCCAGTCGGGGCCCTGCGTCAGGCCGAGCGCGATCAGCGCCACCGTCAGGGTGAGCAGCCCCGTCTCGATCACGTCCGGCAGCCGCCCCTGCTCGGGGTCGCGCTGCTCGCGCAGCACGCGCCAGCCGACGACGAAGGCGATGGCGCCGAGGGGGACGTTGACGAGGAAGACGAGCCGCCAGTTCGCGACGTGGATCAGGAACCCGCCCAGCGAGGGGCCGATGGCGGCGGCCACCGCCGCCGACGCCCCGAGCATGGCCACCCCGCCGATGCGCCGCTCCTCGGGAAGCTCGCCGAGCAGCAGCCCGAGCGCGGTCGGCACGAGCAGCGCGGCGCCCACCGCCTGCACGACCCGCATCAGGACGAGCGTCTCGGCCGAGGGCGCGATCGCGCACAACAGCGACGCGACGGTGAAGCCGGCCAGGCCGCACATGAACACGCGCTTGCGGCCGACGAGGTCGGCGAGCTGGCCGGCGGGGACCAGCAGCGCGGCGAAGACGATGTTGTAGCCGTTGAGCACCCACGACAGCCACGAGCGCGACACGTCGTCGAAGGTCGCCTCGATGTCGGGGAACGCGATGTTCACGATCGTCGCGTCGAGGAAGGCCATGAACGCGGCCAGCGAGCAGACGATCAGGACCGCGCGCAGCCTGCCACCGGTGGCGGGCGGCTGATCGGGGGGCGCGTGTTCGGATCGAGCCAAGCGGGGCGTCGCGGACTGCGCCGCCGCACGCGGCGCCTCCGCTAAATCCTTAGTTAGCAGGTCCGACGGCTGTACGGACGTCACACGGTGGCCGGCTCAGGCAGTCCGACCTCCGCGAGAAGCGACTCCGGAGAGTACGTGCCCGTCGGCACCACGGCGGCGCCCTGCATGTGCGAGGTGCGCAGGATCGGGTGGTGCAGCTCGCCGTGCGGGCCGCCGGTGCGCCCGGTCCCGCCGTGGGTCGCGAGCGGCGCCGCGAAGCCGATGTGCGACTCGTTCACCTTCAGGAGGCCCGCGTTGGTCACCTCGTGCACGAAGCGCTCGACCACGGCGTCGTCGGTCGCCCAGACGGAGTTCCGGAGGCCGTAGTCGTTCGCGTTCATGAAGTCGATGACGCGGTCGAGCAGCCCCTCCCGCTCGGCGTCCGTCGGCACGATCACGGGCAGCAGCGGGAAGAACGTCTCCTCGCGCACGCACTCGAGCACGCGCGACTCGGCCAGCCCGTCCACGCGCACCACGGTGGGCTCGAGGAAGAACCCCTGCTCGGACGGCTCGCCGCTCGTGTCCACACGGCGCCCGCCGCACAGCACGTCCGCGCCGCTCTCCCGCGCCTCGGCCAGCGCCGAGAAGTAGCGGTCGGCCTTGAGCACCGGCGACAGCAGCACGTTCGGGTCCTCCGGGAGGCCCGGGCGGATGTCCGCGACCCGCGTCAGGAGGCGCTCGATCAGCTCGTCGGCCACGTCGGGGTGCACGATCGCGTGCTTGGGGACCATGCAGATCTGGCTCGACCCGTAGAAGCACTCGCACATCGCGGCCGCCGCGGTCTCCAGGTCGGCGTCGTCCCAGACGACGATCGCGTCGTTGCCCGAGAGCTCCAGGACCGCCTTCTTGCCGTTCGCCACGCAGTCGGCGCCGATCTTCAGGCCGACCGTGCTGTCGCCGAAGAACATGACGTCGTCCACGTGCGGGCTGCCGATCCACTGACGGAGGATCTGCTTCGTGTCGCCGCAGATGACGTTGAGCGTGCCGGCCGGGGCGCCGTGGCGCTCGAGCAGCGGCGCGACGATCTCGCGGTAGAGGAACATCACCGACAGCGGCGTCGAGCGCGGCGCCTTCACGACGAGCGCGTTGCCGGCGAGGATCGCGCCGAAGCCGAGGGCCGAGTTCGACCCGGCGGCGTTTTGCGGCGGGTTCATGCAGACGACGCCGTCCGGCTTGCGCGTCATCACGATCCGGCGCTCGCCGCGCTCGACCTCCGAGCGCAGCTGCTTGAAGTTCCACTCCATCGTCTCGGGCGCGGTGCCCTCGATCATCCCGCGCACCTCCCACTGCGCCAGGCGTCGCGGGTGACCCTCCCACACGAGGATCTCGACGAACTCCTCGGCCCGCGCCACGATCGCGTCGTGGTACTCGGCGCTCATCGCGCGGCGCACGTCGAGCGGGGTGCGCGAGAACTCGCGGCTGGCGCGCGCGGCGGCCTCGAGCGCCTCGGCGCCCTCGCGCCGCTCGCCCCAGGCGCTGCGCCCCACGACGACGCCTTCGGGCGCGTCGCTCAGGTCGGCCTGGCCCAGGTCGAGCGAGCGCTTGAGGTTGAAGGTCGCGATCGGGTCGGCGAGCAGCGCCGAGGCCCTGACCGTGTGGTTCCAGCCCTGACCGTCGCGGTCCTGGCCGTCGATGAGCAGCGGATAGGACCTCATCCGGACACCACCCCTCCGTTCGAGGCGAGCGTGGCCGTGGACTCCGCGTAGGTCTCCACGTCCTTCAGCTCGCCGGCGTTGAACTTCCCGTACGCCCCCAGGTCGAGCAGGCCATGTCCCGAATAGGCGAACAGGATCGTCGCCTGGCGCTGCTCCTCACGGCACTCGCGCGCGACGTCGATCACCGCGCGGATCGCGTGGGCGGTCTCGGGCGCCGGGAGGAACCCCGTCAGCCGGGCGAACTTCGAGCCCGCCTCGAACACCTCGCGCTGCGGGTAGGCCGTCGCCTCCATCAGCCCCTCCGCGCGCAGCAGCCCGGCGAGCGGCGCCGCGCCGTGGTAGCGGAGCCCGCCCGCGTGGATCGGCGGGGGCACGAACTCGTGGCCGAGCGTGTACGTCCGCGCCATCGGGCCGGAGCCGGTCGCGTCCGCGAAGTCGTAGCGGTACTCGCCGCCGGTGAGCGTGGGGCACGCGGCGGGCTCGGCGGCGAGGATCGTGACGTCGCGGCCGTTCAGCTTGTCCGCCACCCACGGCAGCGCCAGGCCGCCCATGTTCGAGCCGCAGCCCACCGAGGCCACGAGGTAGTCCGGCTCGCGGTCGACGAGCTCGAGCTGCTCGCGCGCCTCGAGGCCGATCACCGTCTGGTGCAGCAGCACGTGGTTCGCGAACGCGCCCATCGCGAAGCGGGCGTCGGGATCGGACCTGACCACCTCGAGCGCCTCCGAGACCGCGGTGGCCTCGGCGCCCGGATGGTCGGGATCCAGGGCCAGGAACGCGCGTCCCGCCTCCGTGCCGGTCCCGGGGCTCGGCAGCACGGTGGCGCCGAAGGTCTCCATCAGGTGGCGGCGGCCGGGCTTGTGGTGGTACGAGGCGCGCACCATGTAGACCACGACCTCGACGCCCATCAACGCACCGGCGAGCGCGAGCGCCACGCCCCACTGGCCCGCGCCGGTGTCCGTCACGAGCCGCTTGACGCCCTCCTGCTTGGCGTAGTAGGCCTGCGCCAGGGCCGAGTTGAGCTTGTGGCTGCCCGACGGGCTCGCGCCCTCGTACTTGAAGTAGATCTCCGCCGGGGTGTCGAGCTCGCGCTCCAGCGCGTGCGCGCGGTAGAGCGGCGTCGGCCGCCACTGCCGGTACGCCGCGGCGACCGGCCCGGGGACGCTGATCCAGCGCTCGAGCGATCGCTCCTGGGCCACGAGCGTGCGCGGCAGCAGGCGCTCCAGGTACTCCTCGGAGAGCGGCTTCCCCGTCCTCGCGTCGAGCAGCTCGTCCGGAGCGCGCGGGAGGTCGGGCAGGACGTTGTACCAGCGGTCGGGGATCCGATCGACCGGCAGGTCGATTCGCTCCAATGGAGCACTGCTAAAGCGCGCTGTTCCGTACACAGCACATCCTCCCGCGAGGGTTTGGCGAGCGAGTCCATAAATCGCTGCACCGAGAGCGATTTACGGGTCCAACGGCTTCCACCCTGTACCACGAAGCTTCCGCTGTCAAGGACTTGCATGCAGCTTTCGGCCCGCCGGTGGAGATTCCCCCCATTTGGGGGTTGTGCTCGCTTGGCGGATTTCGGTAGTGCGCTGGCACACAAACACTCATTCACCCGCAAACGGCCCGGTTTTAGGTACCGATATCCCGCTTTGCTGCCGATAGACGACCGGTGGGTCACTACACCTGGATGTGCCGCACCGAGCTGGATCGCGAGCGGCTCGTCGCGACCGTCAGCGGAGTCGGTCGCGCGCGCGCGGTCATGTTCGTCGTGCTCGCGGGCGTGGTCATCGGCTCGGCCCCCCAGACGGGGTGGTGGCCGCTCGCCGTCCTGGTGGGATCGGGGGTGGTCTCGATCTACCTGTACAGGGACCTCGACCGGCGCCGCTACCCCGAGTACTGGGCGGCGGCGGGGTGGCTCGCCACGCAGGTCCCGCTCAGCGTGGGGATCGCGATCACCGGCGGTGCGCGCAGCCCGGCGCTCGCGTGGCTGGCGATCGCCGTGGTCTCGCTGGTCGCTCGCTTCAACAAGCCGACCATCCGTGCGGGGATGGTGTTCCTCGCCCTCCTCCTGCTCGTCGACACGGTGGGCGTCGATCCGGCCTGGACGATCCGGCACCCGGCGAGCACCCTGATCACGGGCGGGCTCCTGTTCTCGGTCTGGATCTTCGCCGAGGCCCTGATGCGCTCGGACCTCGAGCATCGCGACCAGGACAAGGTCACCGGGCTGCCGAACCAGATCAAGTTCGCGGAGCACCTGCAACTCGCGCTGCGCCGCCGCGAGCGCCGCGGCGGGACGATCAGCGTCCTGGCCGTGGACCTCGACAACTTCGGGCTGGCCAACGACAGCCTCGGCCCGCGCGCCGGCGACAGGCTGCTGCGGCACGCCGGCGCACGGATCGCGCGCGCCGCCGTCTCCGCCGAGATCGTCGCGCGCCGCTCCGCGGACGAGTTCCTGCTCCTGCTGACGGACCTGCACGACACGCCGGCGGCCGCGCCGCAGCCGTGGATGAGCACCGAGCGGTCGCCGGAGGAGACGGCGCACTCGGTGCAGACCGCCCTGGGCGAGCCGATCACGGTCGACGACCGCGAGATCTACCTGGGCGCGTGCATCGGCATCGCCGTGCTCGCGGAGGGCGAGGAGTCCACCGACCACGAGAAGACCGTCGAGCAGCTCCTGTCGGGCGCCCAGCTCGCGCTGTCGAGCGCACGCTCGGCCGGGCCCGGGAGCGTGACAATGTACGACCAGGCACAGCCGAGCTCCGGGCGGCGCCTGTCGCTGATCGCGCGGCTGCGGAAGGCGATCGACGGCGGCGAGCTCTATCTCCACTACCAGCCGACGGTGGACCTGCACACGGGCGAGGTGAAGGGCGTCGAGGCGCTGGCCCGTTGGGAGGACGACGAGCTGGGGGTCGTCCCGCCGGGCGAGTTCATCGGCGTTGCCGAGGAGACGGGGCTGATCGAGCGGCTCGGCGTGTGGGTCATGGACGAGGTCGCCCGACAGGCCCGCGTCTGGGATCGCGAGGGGCTCCAGTTCGAGATCGCGTTCAACCTGTCTCCGCGTCAGCTCTGGCAGCCGAAGGACCTGCTGCCCCGGATGCGCGAGAGCCTCGCCGCCGCCGGGGTCCCCTTCGAGCGGTTCGTGGTGGAGATCACCGAGTCGAGCGCCCTGCGCGACTTCGATAGCACGGTCGCGCTGCTGCGCGAGATGACGGCACAGGGGTTCCGGCTCGCTATCGACGACTTCGGAGTGGAGCTCTCGTCACTCTCGCGGCTCCTGCAGATCCCCGCGCAGGTGCTGAAGGTCGACCGGTCGTTCATCAACGCGCTGTCGGACTCGCCCGAGGCCGCGGTGATGGTCCAGATGATCATCCAGCTCGCAGACAAGCTCGGCATGCGCGCGCACGCCGAGGGCGTCGAGACCGAGGAGCAGAAGCGGTTCCTGCTCGCCAACGGCTGCCAGTACGGCCAGGGCTACCTGTTCTCGAAGCCGGTCGCGCCGGAGGCGATCCGTGACCTCCACTTCAGCTCGCTGGCCTCGCGCGTGATCCCGCTGACGCCGGACCTGCCGACGCTGGACGTCGCGAAGCTGGCGGATACGCGCACTCGGCCCCAGGCGTAGTGCTACCCGTACATCGCGCGCCGCCGGATTGCCTCACGATCCGGTCATGGCGACGACGATCCTGATCGTCGACGACCACGACGGCTTCCGGTCGCGCGCGAGGCGCATGCTCGAGGCGGAGGGTTTCGACGTGGTCGGCGAGGCGGGCAGCGCGAGCGCGGCCGCCGAGGCGGTGCGCGACCTCCGCCCCAGCCTGGTCCTCCTGGACGTGCAGCTCCCGGACGGGAACGGCTTCGACCTGGCGGACCGGTTGCTCGCGGACGGGCGGGACGCACCCGCGGTCGTGCTGACCTCGACCCGCGACGCGGTGGAGTACGGACCGCTCGTCACGCGCAGCCGCGCGCGCGGGTTCATCCCGAAGGGCGAGCTGACCGCCGCCGGATTGCGGGCGCTCCTGGAGTAGTGGCGCGGTGGCGCTCGGCTGGTTAGGGTTCGCCACGACGGCGCGTGTGCGCGCACCGCCAGTCATGGCTCGCCAATCGTCCGACCCTACCGCCCTTCTCGAGATCGAGCACGCGGTCGTGCGCGGCCTCTGCGAGACACCGCGCGCGGACGACGTGTACCCGACCGTGCTCGCCGCGATCGGGCAGGTGCTCGGCTGGGAGCTCGGGGCGGCGTGGGAGGTCCCGCGCCAGAGGGGCGCGCGCATGCACTGCGTGGCCAGCTGGCGCGCGCCCGGGTCGGCCGCGCGCGACTTCGAGTCGATCACCAGGAGCGCCCGGTTCAGCTCCGGGGAGGGACTGCCGGGCCGCGTGTGGGCCACGGGAGAGCCAGCCTGGATCGTCGACGTGGTCGCCGACGACAACTACCCGCGCGCCGATGCCGCGAGGAAGGCCGGCCTCCACGCGGCGCTGTGCTTCCCGACCCGGGGCGCGCGCGGGGTCGTGGGCGGCATCGAGTTCTACGCGCGCGAGTTGCGCGATCCGGACGCGCCGCTGCTCGCCACGATGGCGAGCCTCGGCCGGCAGATCGGCCAGTTCGTCGAACGGCGCCGCGCCGAGGAGGCGATGGAGGCGAGCGAGCAGCGCCTGCGCGCCATGCTGGAGTCCGCGCTCGACTGCGTCGTCGTCATCGACCACAACGGCCGGATCCTCGACTTGAACCACGCCGCCGAGCTCACCTTCGGCTACGCCGCGACACAGGTGATCGGCAGGGAGATGGCCGACGTGATCGTCCCGCCCCACCTCCGAGACGCCCACAGGCGCGGACTCGCGCGCGTCGTGGCGGGCGGCGAGGCGAGGGTCCTCGACCGGCGGATCGAGATCACCGGCATGCGCGCCGACGGCAGCGAGTTCCCGGTGGAGCTCACGATCACGCGCATCGCGATGCCCGGCCCGCCGACCTTCACCGGGTACATCCGCGACATAACCGATCGCAAGCGCGCCGAGGAGGAGCTGCGGGCCTCGCGCTCGCGGATCGTCGACGCCTCCGACGCCGAGCGGCGACGCCTCGAGCGCGACCTCCACGACGGCGCGCAGCAGCGGCTGGTCACGCTCGGGCTCAGCCTGCGCCTCGCGAAGCTGAAGCTCGCCTCGGATCCGAGCTACGCGGCCGCGCTCGTGGAGGAGGCGATCGACGACCTCCAGCAGGCGACCGCCGAGCTGCGCGAGCTCGCGCGCGGGATCCACCCCGCCGTGCTCACCGACGGCGGGCTCGAGCCGGCGCTGGCCGTGCTGGCCGACCGCGGCACCCTCCCGATCACGGTCGCGGTCCCCTCCGAGCGGCTGCCCGCCGCCGTCGAGGCCGCCGCATACTTCGTGGTCGCGGAGGCGCTCACGAACGTCGCGCGTTACGCGCAGGCGCGTCGTGCCGAGGTCACCGTCACGCGCGCGAACGGCAACCTCCACGTCGAGGTGAGCGACGACGGCCGCGGTGGCGCCGACGCCGCCGCCGGCACCGGCCTGACGGGCCTAGGCGACCGCGTGGCGGCGCTCGGCGGCGAGCTCTCCGTGTCGAGCCCGCCCGGCGAGGGCACCGTCGTGACGGCGGAGATCCCGTGCGAGTAGTCGTCGCCGACGACTCGCTGCTCGTGCGCCAGGGCGTGATACGGGTGGCCGAGGAGGCCGGGTTCGAGGTCGTGGCCCAGGCGGCCGACCTCGACGACCTGATGCGCAAGACGCGAGCGCACAAGCCGGACGCGGTGGTGGTCGACATCCGGATGCCCCCCGACCACGCCGACGAGGGGCTGCGGGCGGCCGCCGCGATACGGGAGGAGCTGCCCGGCACCGGCGTGCTCGTGGTGTCGCAGTACGTGGACGAGCACTACGCGCTGCAACTCCTGTCGAACGGGACGGAGGGGGTCGGCTACCTCCTGAAGGACCGCATCTCGGACCCGGTGCGGTTCGCCGAGGCGATCGAGCGGGTGGCCGACGGCGGCTCCGCGCTCGACCCGGAGGTGGTCTCGTTCATGGTCAGGCGCAAGTCGCGCGACGACCCGATCGACCAGCTCAGCCCGCGCGAGCGCGACGTGATGGAGCTGATGGCCGAGGGCCGCACCAACCGTGCGATCGCGGCGGAGCTGGTCGTGACGGAGCGCGCCGTCGAGCGCCACGTGACGAGCATCTTCGGGAAGCTCGGCCTCTCGAACCAGGGCGACGACCACCGCCGCGTGCTGGCCGTGCTGGCGTATCTCCGCAGCTGAGCTGGCGGAAAACCGACGCCCGAGTCGCCGGGATCCCGCATTCAAACGCGGCCGCGTGGCTGTGAGTCTGGCTCGCGTAAGTCAAACGCGAACTCAGGAGACTCAAAATGCCACGCACATCACACATTGCAATCGCCGCGGTGATCGCGGCCTGCGCGGCCGTGGGCCCGCAGGCCGCATCCGCAGCGACGGTCGACAAGTCGGTCAACCCGGGCTCCCCGGACTACCTCTGGTTCACCGCCTCGCCGGGCGAGGCCAACAAGGTCAGCGTCTCGGTCCAGGGCGACCGGATCAAGTTCAGGGACACCGGCGCGCCGGTGGTCGAGAACGGGAACTGCACGCAGGACGCGGCCGACGTCGTGAGCTGCCCCTCGAGCGACGTCGACAACATCTACGTGTTCGCAGGCGACAAGGCGAACACGGTGTATGCGGACACCCCGATTCCGATCTACATCGACGGAATGGAGGGAACGAGCAATCACCTCACGGCGTATGGCTCGAGCGGGAACTACCTGCGCGGCGGCGCGGGCCAGGACGTGCTCGCGAGCGGCAACGGTCAGGACGAGCTCGTGGGCAACGCCGGGCCCGACACGCTTCAGGCGGGCGGCGGGAAGGACACGCTCAAGGGCGGCCCGGGCGGCGACCGTCTCCTCCCCGGCTCCGGTCAGGACGAGATCGAAGGGGGCGCCGATTGGGATCACGTCTCCTACGAGGAGCGCGTGACGCCGATCACGATCTCGCTGAACGACGTCGCGGACGACGGCTGGGCGGGCGAGGGCGACAACGTGCGCACGGACGTAGAGGAGATCCGCAGCGGCTACGGCCCTGACCTCCTCAGGGGCACGAATGGCTCGAACGTCATCCGCGCCAACGGCGGCGAGGACACGATCTACGGCTACGGCGACGCGGACCTGATCTCGGCCGGCAGCGAGAACGACAAGGTCTACGGCGGCGACGGCAACGACCAGCTCCTCGGCGGCGAGGGCGACGACATGGTCGATGGCGGGGCCGGCGACGACGGGGTCTCGGGCGACCAGGGCAACGACGACCTGCGCGGCGGGACGCACAACGACCAGCTGGACGGCTGGATCGGCGACGACACCCTGTCGGGCGGCGACGGTGACGACAAGGTCGACGGCGGACCGGATCGGGACCTGTTGGTCGCCGACCTCGGCGCCGACAAGCTGAACGGCGGAGCCGACCCCGACACCGTCGACTACAGCGCGTACACCGGACCGATCACCGTCGACCTCGACGGCTCGGCGTACGACGACGGCCTCGAGAGCGAGGGCGACTCCGTGGGCGCGGACGTCGAGGGCATCCTCGGCGGCAGCGAGGGCGACAGGCTGACGGGCAACGCCGAGCCGAACGTCATCCACGGCAACGGCGGCGCCGACACGATCGACGGAGGACTGGGACTCGACCAGCTCTTCGGCGAGGCCGGCACCGACTCCATCCGGAGCAACGACGGCCAGGCCGACAGCGTCGACTGCGGTCCCGACGCCGACTCGTTCGACGCGGACGGTTCGGACACGCTCGCCGGCTGCGAGCCCAAGCCGGAGCCCGCGACCCCGGCCGGTCCGAAGCCGAAGGTGAAGATCGGCCCGGCGACGGTCAAGGTCGCGAAGGGCGTCGCGAAGCTGCGGCTGACCTGCCCGGCCACGGCCAAGTCCGCCTGCACGGGCGCGCTCAGCCTCCGCCGCACCATCAACGAGACGACGAGGACGATCGGCAAGCGCTCGTTCAGGGTCGCCCCGGGCGCGAATCGGACGGTCAAGGTCACGCTGACCAAGTCCGCCCGGACGTCGGTGTCCAAGGCCAAGGCCGGCGGCTTCAAGGTCACCGCCGTCGCGGCGGCGGGCCCGAAGTCCGGCGGGGCGACCGCGAGGCGGGTGGTGCGCCTCGAGCGCTAGCGCGACATCACGACATCAAGTCGGCGAGCGGCACCTCGGGATCCCCGAGGTGCCGTTCGTCTATCCGCGCGCCCGAGCGGACGAGCGCCTGGATCGGATCGGTCACGTCCCAGACGTTCACGTTCATGCCCGCGAGGACCCGACCGTCGCGAAGCCAGAACGCGATGAACTCGCGCGAGCCGGGGTCGCCACGGAAGACGACCCGGTCCCAGTCGGTCGCGTAGCCCGAGTACTCCATGCCGACGTCGTACTGGTCCGAGAAGAAGTACGGCACGCGGTCGTAGGCGACGTCCTGGCCGAGCATCGACCGCGCCGCCGCGGGCCCCTGGTTGAGCGCGTTCGCCCAGTGCTCGACGCGCACGTGCCGCTCGTACAGCGGATGCCAGGCGTTGGCCACGTCGCCCGCGGCGAAGATCTCCGGGGCGCTCGTGCGCAGCCGCTCGTCGACGACGATCCCGTTGCTCGTCTCGAGCCCGGCGGCCTCGGCGAGCTCGACTCGCGGCGTCACGCCGATCCCGACGGCGACCAGGTCGCACTCGACGACGCTGCCGTCGCTCGCGCGCACGCGCTGCACGGTGCCGTCGCCCTCGAGCGCCTCGACCCCGGTCCCGAGCATCAGGTTCACGCCGTGCTCGCGGTGCACGTCGCGGTAGACCGCGCCGACCTCCGGACCGAGCACGCGCTCGAGCGGGACCGACGCCGGCTCGATCACCGTCACCTCGGCGCCGAGCTGACGGGCCGAGGCGGCCAGCTCCGCCCCGATCCAGCCCGCGCCGACGACCGCGACGCTGCGGCCGGGGCCGAGGCGCTCGCGCAGGGCGTCGCAGTCCTCGATCGTGCGCAGGTAGTGGACCCCGTCGAGGTCCGCCCCGGGGATGGTCAGCCGGCGCGGCTCGGCACCGGTCGTCAACAGCAGGCGGCCGTAGCCGAGCTCGCGCCCGTCCGCGAGCGTGATCCGCGCGCCGGCCGGGTCGAGGGCGGTGACCGTGGTCCCCGTCATCAGCTCGATCTCGCGCTCGGCGTAGAAGCCGTCGGCGTGCACGTACCCCTTCTCGCGCTCGGACTCGCCGCGCAGGTAGTCCTTGGTCAGCGGCGGCCGCTCGTAGGGGCGGTCGGCCTCGGCGCCGATCAACACGACGCGGCCGGCGAAGCCCTCGTCGCGCAGCGTCTCGGCGGCCTTGGCGCCGGCGAGACTCGCGCCGACGATCACGAACGTATGGTCCTGGGTGCCTTCTCCGGTTGCGCTCATGGTCCCTTTGCGACGCGCCGGCCCCGGGTCTTACCCCGTGAGGCCGGGGCGCTGCTTCAATCGAGCCTATGCCCTTGGACGATCCCGCGTCGGTGCTCGAGCGCTGGGTCGAGCACGGTGCGACCTTCGCCGTGATCGAGCTCTCGCGGGACCGGGCCGTGGTGGAGCTGCGCACGTGCTACGGCGAACCCGTCGAGCGGCTCGAATCCAGCGACCCGAAGCTGGTGCGGTACCTCCACCGCGCGCGGCCGTGAGCCGTTAGGCAGCGCGCAGCTCGTAGTCGCTCGCGTCGAAGCGGCGCGTCCGCTGCCACAGGCGCCACGTGAAGCCCGGCCACCAGACGCCGTTTCGCCCGTTCGCGTCGAGGTACCAGCTCGCGCAGCCGCCCTCGTTCCAGACGCTCGCGCGGAGCCGCTTGTCCGCGTAGCGGTTGAACTCGTCGTAGACGTCGGACCGCACCTCGACGGACCGCAGCCCGCGGTCGTCCATCGCGCGCAGGCACGCGATCACGTAGTTCACGTGCGCCTCGGTGGTGAAGACGATCGAGTTGTAGCCGCCGGCGCTGTTCGGGCCGACGAGCAGGAAGAGGTTCGGGAAGCCGGCGATCGCCGTGCCCAGGAACGCCCGCGGGCTCCCCGCCCATGCGTCGCCGAGGGTGCTGCCGCCGCGGCCGCGGACGCGAGCGAACGACGGGTTGTCGTGCACCCGGAAGCCCGTTCCCAGGATCAGGGTGTCGAGCTCGCGCTCGGTGCCGTCGGCCGTCACGATCGAGCGCGGCCGGACCTCGCGGATCGGGTCGGTCACGAGCTCGACGTTGGGCTGGCAGATGGCGGGGTAGTAGCTGTTCGAGAGCGTGATCCGCTTGCAGCCGATCGTGTAGTCGGGCGTGAGCCTGGCTCGCAGCTCCGGGTCGCGCACCTGGCTGCGCAGGTGCCTGCGGGCGACCAGCTCCAGCCCCGACGACAGCCTGCGGTTGACGATCGTGCCGAGCACCGTCGCCTCGTGCCCGAAGTAGATGCCGGCGCGCAGGAGGCGCTGGGTCAACGGCAGGCGCCTGAACAGGCCGCGCTCGAAGCCGCTGACCCGCCGGTCGGGGTCGGGCAGCACCCACGACGGCGTGCGCTGGAACAGGTGCAGGGTCCCAACCTGGCGCTGGATGCGGGGAACGAACTGCACCGCCGACGCCCCGGTGCCGATGACCGCCACGCGCTCACCGCTCAGGTCGTGGGCGTGATCCCACTGGGCGGAGTGGAAGCGCGTGCCCTCGAACCCCTCGAGGCCGGGAATATCGGGCGTCGCGGGCTCGCTGAGACCGCCCATGCCGCCGACGACGACGTCGGCGCTCAGCGGCCCGCCCGCCGTCTCGAGGCGCCACTGTCCGGCGTCGTCGTCCCAGGCCGCGCCGGTCACCTCGTGGCCGAAGCGGATGTGCGGAGTCACGCCGAAGTCGCGGGCGCACCGCCGGAGGTAGTCCTTGATCTCGGTCTGCAGCGGGTAGAAGCGGGTCCAGTCGGGGTTGGGCGCGAAGGAGAACGAGTAGAGCGCCGACGGGATGTCGCACTGGCATCCCGGGTACGTGTTGTCGCGCCAGGTCCCGCCCACCTCGCCGGCCCGTTCGAGCACCACGAAGTCCTCGATCCCCTCCTGCCTCAGCCGGATCGCCATGCAGATCCCGGAGAAGCCCGCGCCGACGATCGCGACGCGCGTGTGGGCGGGGAGCGTTCCGATCATGGCGGCTAGCGCGTCCGGACGACTCGGGCGCCGCGCGACGGCACGAGCGTGATGTGGAAGTTGCGCTGCCGCTCGGGTCGCCGGCCCGCCGGCTCCCAGTCGGTGCGGTCGAGGATCGTGCGCAGCGCGACCCGCATCTCGGTCTGCGCGAACGCCGCCCCCACGCAGCGGCGACGGCCGCCGCCGAAGGGGAACCAGCTGTAGGTGCCCGGGCGCTCGTTAACGAAGCGCTCGGGCCTGAACTGCTCGGGCTCGTCGTACACGCGCGGGTCCATGTGGACGCTCGACGCCATCGGCAGGAGGGTGACGCCCGCCGGCACCCGGTACGGCCCGATCGTCGCCGGCTCGGTGAGCCTGCGCGTGGCGCCGGGGATCACGGGCCGTATGCGCAGCGTCTCGGTCACGACCGCGTCCAGGTAGGCGTCGTCGCCGTCGCGCGCCTTCGCCCGGACGTCGGGGTGCCGCGCGAGCAGCTCCATGGCCCACGCGAGCCCGGTCGTCGTCGTCTCGTGCCCGGCGGCGAGCAGGTTCATCACCTGGTCGCGCAGCCACTGCTCGTCGTCCTCGGCATCGCGGACGAGCATCGAGAGGACGTCGTCGCGCTCGTCGAGATCGGGCGCGGCCCGCCGGTCGCGGATCAGCTCGCCCACCAGCGTGTTGGCGCGCGAGACCGAGCGCGCGTATCCGCGCCAGGGCGGAACGAGCGCCAGCGCGGGTGCGACGTACCAGAGGCTCCTGACGAAGGTGACGTGGGTGATGCGGCCGAGAACGGCGCGCAGCTCGGCCAGCTTGGGCGACTCGCCGGCGCCGAAGACGGTGCGCATGATCACCTCGAGGGTGATCGCGCGCGTCTCCCGGTCCATGCGGATCGGCCTGCCGACCGGCCAGTGCGCGATGCGCCTCTCGGTCTCCTCGCGAATCACCTGCTCGTAGCGGCGGATCGCCTCGCCGTGGAAGGCGGGCAGGAGCCGCTTCCGCGTGGCCATGTGGTCGTCCCCGTCGAGCACGAGCACCCCCCGGGACCCGAGGACCGGCTGAAGGAATCGCCGGTTGCTGTCGCCGGCGTGGAAGACCTCGGGCGGTCCGGTGAGCACCTCCTTGATGAGCGCCGGGTCGCCGATGGCCAGCACGCGGCCGAGCGGCACCAGCTTCATCGTGAACACGTCGCCGTAGCGTCGCCGTGCCCAACGCGAGTAGGGCACCAGCCACTGAAGGGCCAGATAGCTCTGGAGGAGCACCGGGAGGCGGGGGCCCCGCGGTGGCGCGAGGGTTGGTGCCGTTGCCATGTGCCGACTGAACATACGGTACCGTACTTTCGATGCCCACGTCGACCCGGTCATCCGCGCCCACGACCCCGCGGCGCAAGTACTCGGCCCGCCGGCCCCGCGAGGAGCGTCGCGAGCAGTTGCTCGACGCCGCGCTGGGCCTGATCGACGAGCAGGGCTTCGACCGTTTGACGATCGAGGGCGTCGCCCGCCGGGCCGGCCTTGCGAAGACCGTCGTGTACGACACGTTCGGGAGCCGGGAGGAGCTCCTGAGGCGTTTGCTGACGCGCGAGCAGGAGCGCGCGCTGGCTGCGCTCGAGGCCTCGATGCCCGTGCCGCCCCTGGTCGAGGACCCGCGCCAGGTGCTGACCGAGGCGCTCACCGCGCTTCTCGAAAGCGTGCGGAAGAGCCCCGAGACGTGGCGCCTCACCCTGCTGCCGCCCGAGGGGACTCCCCCGGCCGTGCGCAAGACGGTCGACCGCCAGCGCGAGCTTCTCATCCGCCGGGTCGAGCCGATCGTCGCCTGGGGCCTCGACCGGATCGGCGCCGGCCAGCTCGACACGGAGCTCGCCACCCACTCGCTCGTGGCCACGTGCGAGCAGGCGATCCGCCTGACCCTGACCGACCCGGATCGCTTCCGGGCCCGGCGCCTCGCCGACTTCGCCGCCGACCTGGTCGCGACGATCGGCAAGGCCTGAGTCAGCCGGGCTAGCCGCGCACGCGGCCGCTTCGGTACACCGCGCGGAGGAACGCGGGGTAGCTCCGCCCGACGAGCCGCAGCGTGTCGAGCGCGGTCGCTGCCCGCGGGGGGCCGGGGTCGGCGCAGTACTCGACCAGCGGGCGGGCGACGTTCGGCCACTCGAAGGCCGCGAGCGCGTCGCGGTCGAGCGTCGCCCGCGACCCGCCGTTCGTGAACCGGTCGAGCGCCGTCGCGCACGCGTCCACGTCCAGGGGAGCCACGACGGAGCCCAGACCGGAGTCGGCCACGACCTCGGCCATCGGGTTGCCGGCCGTGCACACCACCGGCAGGTCCGCGACAAGGTAGTCCAGGATCCGCGTGCGATACGCGAACTCACCCTCGAGCGCCGGGCTGTCGAGCGTCACGCCGACGTCGGCCTCGATGAGGTGGTCGAAGTAGTCCTGACGCGAGAGCCACGGGGGCCTGAAGAGGACGGAGTCGCCGAGCCTGCGCTCGCGCGCGTAGGCGATCGCCTCGGCCGCCATCGCCTCGTGCGCGCGGCGCTGGCCGGGGTCGGGGTGCTCGTAGGCGACGAACGCGAGCTTGAGATCGGGCCGCGCCGGGTGCAGCCGCTCGAACGCCCGGAGCGCCGTCAGGGGGTCGAGCCAGCTCCACATGCCGCCCGCCCAGATGGCCACCCGCTCGCCGTCGGCGACCAGCCCGGCGTCGCGCAGCGGCGAGCGGGTCTTGCGCGGGGGCACGGGGTCGATCCCGTACGGCACCACCGAGATGCGCCCGCGTGCGGCGCCCGGCGCCATGGCCCCGGTCGCCAGCGCGGCGCCGACCACCAGGTTTCGCTGCCGCTCGTTGCCGCACAGCACCAGGTCCGCGGCCGCGACGTGGGCGATCAGCTGGCGCATCCGCCAGCTTGCGACGGCGTCCCGCGCGGCGCCGTCCGGACCGATCCGGGAGGCCTCCAGCGGCGGCGTGGCGGGAACGTCGACCACCAGACGCGGCGCGGAGCGGCGGGCCACGAGCAGCTGCCGCGGCGACGGCAGGGTCTGGACCACGGCCACGTCGTGACCGGCGAGCACCGACCTCAGGTCCTGGTCGTGGGCGGGCCCCGTCTCGACCGTGCGGAAGGGCCCGTCGGGGAAGACCGACGGGCTCGGCGCGGCGAGTGTGACCGAGCACGTCGCGGCCACCATCTCGGCGAGCTTCACGGTCCGGCGATTGGGGCCCGTCTCCCCTTCCAGGAGTGGCTCCGGCGCCAGGAACACGACCGACGTCCTCGTCGATTCAGGGGGCCAGCCTGCGGTCACGCCCCCATGATCGCTCAAGTCATAACCTCTCGGCGATGGCCCGCCGCCTGAAGCGCGCGATCAAGGTCGTACTGGAGACGCTGCCGATCGTGCCCGCCTGCCGCCGGCTCGCCGGGCGGCGACTGGCCGGGGCTGCGATAGCGGTGTCCCTGGACCTCGAGCCGGAGAACCGGGCCGGGACCGACGGGCCGGAGCCGTGGCGGGGATCCGAGCGCATGGCGCGCGAGTTCGTGCCACCGCTGCGTCGCGGGCTGTCCGAGATCACCGGCGCACCGGTCGGGTTCACCTGGGGGCTCCGGATGGACGAGCAGATAACGCGCACCTACGGATCGCCGACCTGGGCGGCGGAGCAGTTCCGCGACGACCTGGACGCGCTCGTGGGCGAGGGCGACCAGATCGGCCTGCACGTGCATCCGTGGCGCTGGGACGATGAGCTGGACAGGTGGATCGTCGATCACCGCCCGGAGTGGGCGGCCCGCTGCGTGAACTACGGGCTCGACGCCTACGAGGATGCATTCGGGCGCCCGGCCAGGTCGTTCCGGGCCGGCGACGGCGCGATGAGTGGAGCGATGCTCGAGGCTCTAGGCGCCCGCGGCGTGACCGTCGACACGACTCTCGAGCACGGTGCGACGCAGTGGAAGCCGTTCGCCGGCGAGACCGTGCAGGGCCAGCCGTTCGACTCGTGGAGCGTCCCCGCGACGCCCTATCGCTCGAGCGCGTCCGCGTTCCCGGCCCCCGATCCGGCGAGCGACGCCGACCCGCTCCTGGTACCGCTCCTGAGCGGGCCGGCCCGCCGCGGCCGCTGGGCGGGCACCCTGGTGCTCGGCACGCACCCGACCTTCTTCGCGGTACGCCTGCTCTTCACGCTGCTGCGCCGCCGGCCGCCGATACTCGCCTTCGCGATCCGAGCCGACAGCGACCTGATCAAGGCGTGGGACGTGGTAGTCCAGAACCTGGAGCATCTCGCGCGCCACCCCGGCGCGCGATTCACGACGCTCAGCGACGCTGCGGCGATCTCGTCAAAGAGCGCCGACCCACGCCAGCACGGCGACCGAGGTCAGCATCAGCGGGCCCGGGTGCCGGAGCAGGCCGCGCGGCGATAGCGCGGCCCCGCCGAGCACAAGCGCGATCGCCGCGAAGCTGCTCGCCGCGGCGGCGGCGACCAGGGCGACGCCGCGCGCGGCGTCGCCGTCGAGGACGGTGCCGGCCAGGAGCAGCGCGCAGGCGACGGTCACGAAGGCGGCCGTCGTGGTGTGCCAGGTGACGTGGATCATCGTCATGGTCGCCCGCGGGCCGCCGAAGCGCGTGGCCGGAAGCCGATCCGCCGAGAGCCGGCGCACGACGAGCAGCTCGCCGGCGACCCCGTGGATCGCGGCGCCCGCGAGCCCGAGCGATCCGGCGGCGATCAGCGCGGCGTCCACGGGCTACGCATCGAATCGCGCTCAAGCGCGGCGCTGGGTGAGGTTCGTCACGACGACGGAGTGACGCTCAACCCGCGATCGCGAGCACGAGCGCGTTACCGGACGGATCGCGCACCATCGGCTCCCCGTCCACGGCGTCCACGGGTTCGCCGGCTGCCGCCACCCGCTCGAGCAGCCGCTCGCGCGCGGTCGCGTCCGGAAGCACGACGGTCGCGTGGCGCAGCGCCGCTGTCCCGGGCGGCGGAGCCGCCGCGTTCGCACTCTCCCACGTGTTCGCGCCGAAGTGGTGGTGGTACCCACCCGCCGCGAGAAACGCCGCGCTTCCCCCGAGCTCCGCCATGAGGGCGAAGCCGAGCACGTCCCGGTAGAACCGCACCGTGGGCTCGATCGCGGCCACGCGCAGGTGCACGTGCCCCATCACGGTCCCCTCGGGAAGCCCGTCGAAGGACGCAGTGCGCGGGTCCTCCAGCTCCCCGAGCAGGTCCTCGACGTCGAGCGGCAGCGTCGTCAGCCGCGCCGCGACCTGCCCCTCCCACACCTCGCGGGGCCGGTCCCAGTAGATCTCGATGCCGTGCCCGTCCGGGTCGCTGAGGTAGAGCGCCTCGCTCACGAAGTGGTCAGAGAGCCCGACGAGCGGCACGCGGTCACGGGCGGCGTGGGCGAGCCAGCGCGCGAGGTCAGGCCGCTCTGGAACGAGCAGCGCGAAGTGGTAGAGGCCGGTGTACCCGAAGGCGGACGCCGCACCCGCGTGCTCGACGAGCACGAGCAGCGGCCGGCCGGCGACACCGAGGGACGCAGAGCCGTCCGCGCGCTCGAGCACGGCGAGCCCCACCGAGTCCTCGTAGTACGCGATCGAGGTCTCGAGGTCGGACACCGTCAGATGGACGGGACCGAGGGTCGTGTGCGGCGCGATCTCCGCCTGCGCCGGTCGGGCGGAGGTCCCGAGCTCCTCCGGATCCCGGGGCACGGTCATCGCCCGTCCCCAGTCTCGATGGCCGCGCATGCCAGCGGCCGGCACGACGGCGGAGCGGCGAGAAGCAGTTCCTCGAGGCTGTCGATCTCGGCGGTCATCGCCTGAATCGGACAGAGGATGTCAGGCGGAGCCGGTCCTACTCGGCCTCGTCCGTGCGGAACCGGGGCATACGATGTCCCCGTGACCTGGCAGGTCTACCTCTCGGGTGAGATCCACACCGACTGGCGCGAGCGCATCGAGCGCGGAGCTGCGGACGCCGGCCTCGACCTTCGGTTCACCGCCCCCGTGACCGACCACGCCGCCTCCGACGCGGCCGGCACGGCCATCGTGGGTGAGCAGGAGAGCTCGTTCTGGAACGACCACATCGGGGCCGGCGTCAACGCGATCCGCACGCGCACGCTCATCGAGAAGGCCGACGTCGTCGTCGTGCGCTTCGGCGAGCAATACCGGCAGTGGAACGCCGCGTTCGACGCCGGCTACGCGGCGGCGCTCGGCAAGCCGCTCGTCACGCTGCATCCGCCGGAGCACGATCACGCGCTCAAGGAGGTCGACCGCGCCGCGCTCGCCGTCGCGCGCGAGCCCGAGCAGGTGGTCGAGGTGCTCCGGTACGCGCTTCCGGGCGCCGCGGGCTAGCGGCCCGCGACCGCAGCGGCGGGGATACCGCCGGGCCCGGCGCGATCTCGCTTCAGCCGGTGGCGGGCGAGGTCCGGTCCACGTACCCGCGACGGGCGGCCGTGCGTCGCGACCGGCTGCGGCCACGGCTCAGCTCGGCGGCCTGACTCTGGAGCTCGCGGACGACCTCGAGGGTGTGCCTGAACGGGTCGGCGATCGCTCGTCCGCTGTCGAGCGCGAGCGCCGCGACGAGCTCGCCACCGAACTCGGCCACGAGTGTGGGCCCGGTCGGCGGCGACGCCGAATCGAGCTGGGCCAGGCGTTCGAGCGAGCGATCGTCGCCATCCGCCGCGAGACGGACGGTTACCGCGCGGGTCACGACCGAGCGACGCGCGTGCCTCTCACGGTGAGCCCGCCCTCCCAGTAGAGCGGCGACCCTTTCCACTGACTGTGCTGTTCGGTTGCCATCCATACGCGGGAGTTTCCATCTGGACGCCGCCCGCGCCAATGGGGCCTCCCTGTGAGTCGAGGTACGGATAGCCGGGGGGGCTTGAGTGACCGGCGACACGCACCGGCGGGGAAGCTCCCGCTACTCCGGCAAGGGCACCGCGAGCTTGCCGATCTGGACGCGCGCGGCGCGCGCGCCACGCCCCGCCGGCAGTCGCCACGAGACGGTGAGCGGGGCCGTCCTGCCGGCGGGAATCACCGCGAGCTCGCCGAGGCGGCGTCGCAGGAACTGCGGTTCGCCCTCCTTGGGCTGCTGCTCATAGGAGTACAGCCCGTGGCCGTACGCGCTCGAGAAACGGACGCTCGACTGGAGCGGCCTGCCCTCCTGGTCCACCACGCGGGCCCGGTTCGCGTTCACGCGGAGCGTGTGGCCTGAGCGATTGCGCACCCGGCCGACCGCGATCCGGTCGCGCGGCAGCTCGGGCTGACGCACGACGGCGGGCTTGCTCACCCACGCGAGCGCGGCCCCCTCGCCGTCGCCCGTCCGTGCGCCCCCGCAGCCCGCCAGCGCCAGCGCGGCGGCGCCCGCCAGGGCGATCAGTCGCCGGGGTTGGGAGGGCTCGTGAACCAAATGCAGCCGGGCGGGTTCGGATTGGTCTCGGGGTTCCAGGTCGCGCAGGGAACCTCGGCGCCCAGCTTCACCCAATTCGGCTCAGGGTTGGTCGACCCGCCCGAGGCGCAGGTCGGCAGGCTGGCCGGGTCGCTCGTGAGCGAACGACCGGGAGCCGTCCTGTTGGCCTGCCAGCAGTTGCGCACCCCCTGCTCGTCCCAGTACACGTCCGTGCCGTTGCGATCGCGCGTGCCGTCGGGTCGCATGCCGAACACGTTGCGTCGGTATTGGTTTCCGTGAGAGGTGTCGAACTGCTTGGCGGGGTCGTTCTCGCCGCGCAGCGTCGCGGGCACGCCGAACTGGCGCACCCCGTTGCGCCACTGATCCCAGATCCAGTTGCCCGTGAAGCGGTTGTCGTTCACGCCGTAGAGCATGAACCCGACTCCGATCACGACCTGGAACACCGGGCAGACGACCCGCTTGGGACGCTGCTCGAACGGCTTCTGGCAGGTGTCCTGGTTGCGCTGGAAGTAGTTCACGTTGTTCGAATAGATGCGGTTGCGCTCGAACTTCGAGCAGTCCTGCGGCATCCCCGGATGACCGGGCGCGAACGAGTCCTGCGAGATGCCCGCGCCGTTGTGGTGGAGGTTGTTGTCGTGCCACCAGGTGCCGTTGCCGGAGGTCCCCGAGCCGGCGAGCAGGTTCCCGTGCGAGTTCACGTTGCGCACCTCGATGCCGTATCCGTGGCAGTGGTACTCGGGCCCGGACCCCGGGTAGACGCCGGAGTCGCCGTTGCCGTAGGCCTCGATGTTCTCGTAGAGGCCGTGGTCGGTGGTGAACGTGAGGATCCCGTAGTGCGAGCCCCAGCGGGTGAGTAGCCGCGCCAGGTGGAAGCCGTTGGTCTCGACGACGTTGACGTCGTTGTAGGCGCCCTGCTCGACCGTGACGTTGTAAAGCTGGAAGCCGTCGGCGCGGTCGGCCCGGATCACGTCCGGCTTGAGCCGATCGCCCTGGATCACCACGTCGCGCCTGCTCCTGCCCATGCCCTCCATCTGCAGGTTGCACTTGTGGTCGCACGCTCGATCCCGATCCTTGAGCGAGTCGCCGATGATCGCGATCAGGTTGCGGGCGTTGGGGCAGTCGACCTGGTGGAGGTAGGTCGGCACCCGGCCGTCCTTCTGATGGTTGTCGCCCGAGTCCTCCCAGTACTTGTCGCCCTGGCACCTCTTCTTGGCGACCGGGACCGTGCGGCTCGGCCTCTCCCTGTAGACGCCCGGCATGAGCAGGATCCGATCGCCGCTCTTCGCGTCGTTCACGGCCTTCTGGATGTTGCGGTAGCGACAGCGCTCCAGGACGCGGAGCGCTTTCGCTCGGCCCCGCCGCGCGCGCTCGCCGTCCCCGCTCCAGCTGCGCTTGACGCGGTCGCGCGAGTCGCGCTTGCAGACGACCAGCGACGGTCCGCTCGTGCGGTGCTTCGGGACCGCGCCCTTCGAACGGGCGGGGTAGTAGGTGTGACGCTCGGCGTGGCCCGACGCGACCTGGGGCACGGCGCCGGCGAGGATCGTCAGCAGGCTGCAGGCCACCGCTGTACCGCGCCAGGTCAAGCCGCGGAGACTACCGGCGCGCGATCTATGCGGCCCCAGGGCGTCGAGCTCCGTGACGAACTCGGCGTCGCGACGCTAGTACGACAGGAACACGTTGCTCATCGGCCTGCGGGAGCGAACGATTGACAATTTGGTCTGAGCGCGACTAAGGTCGCTGAGCGAGCAAGGACGCGGAAGCAAAGCAAGTGACCACCTCACCCCGAGATCCAGAGGGCGGACGGGCGGGGCGAGGCTTCGGCTACGAGTTCGACAAGATCGACCCGTCGCCTGACGCCGAGTACCCGGAAGCGAGCCCGTACTGGTACTCCGTGCCTCACAGCCACACGGTGCTCGCGGTCGTGCGCTCGGTCACCACGGCTCTCGCACTCGTCGACCTCCTCCCCGACCTTCTCGGAGATCGGCGAGTGCAGACGGTCTTCACGGTCATGCCGCGCCAACGAGACGCGAACTTCGAACGAGCGGTTCGCCGGCTGATCGTCGACTTCGGCGTCCGCGAAGTTCCGTGGGATGAGGCGGTGGGACGGCGCTTCGACCTCATCGTGACGGCGAGCTACGAAGGCTTCCTCGACGAGCTGTCTGGTCCGACGCTGATCCTGGGGCACGGCGCCGGCTTCGGCAAGTACCTCGCCGTGCCGCCCGACGGCCGGATCCCAGTCTCGGGCGACCCCGGATCCACGACGACCATGGCGCTCTCCCACTCGGAGCAGCGCGAGTACTTCGCGCCCGAACAGCACGAGCGGGCCAGGTTCGTGGTCATCGGTGATCCCTGGCGTGACCGCCTGCGGGCAAGCCTCCGGCAGGCGGAGCGTTATCGGGAGGCGGTCGGCCTCCGCCGGGACACGCGCCTGATCGCGGTGTCCTCGACGTGGGGCGAGTACTCCCTCATCGCGACGAACCCGGACCTCCTGGTCAGGCTGCTCACCGAGCTCCCCATCGACGCATACCGGGTGGCCGCGATACTCCACCCGAACGTCTGGTTCGGTCACAGCACCTGGCAGGTGCGCAGCTGGCTTCGCGACGCGATCGACGGCGGGTTGATCCTCGTGCCCCCTCGCGACGCATGGCGCGGCGTCCTCGTCGCCGCGCATGCGCTCGTCGGCGACCACGGATCCGTGATGCTCCACGCAGCCGGCATCGAGAAGCCGGTCTGCTTCGGCGCCGCGCCGAACGACGAGCTGATCGCCGGCGGACCGTCGGCGGAGCTCGAGGCGCGCGTGCCGCGGCTCGACACCTCCGAGCGGCTACGGCCGCAGATCGACGACCTTCTCGCGAACCACGATCCCGCCGAGCATCGGGCGACCATGAGCCGAGTGTTCGAGCACCCGGGAACGTCGCACGCGATCCTGCGAGCCACCATGTACGAGCTCATGGGGCTCGAGGAGCCGGCGACACCTCCGCGCGTACTCGGAGTGGACCTTCCGGAGGTCGTCGCCGAACCCGTGACCGCGCACCGGGTGCACCCGACGGTCGACGCCGACGGCGCGCTTTCGGTCGAGCGCTTCCCGGCGGTTCTCGCGGCTGGTAAAGCGCCCCCCCC
>DATENL010000124.1:0-5051 GCA_035275105.1 Thermoleophilaceae bacterium | reverse complement strand
GTGAGCTCGCCGCGTGGCGCGAGCGCACGGCCGCCGAGGAGAACCGGCCGCTCGGCGCGATCCTCAGCGACGTCGCCCTGGCCGAGGTCGCGCGCCGCCAGCCGAAGTCGATCCAGGACCTCCAGGCGATCCGCGGGGTCCGCCCCGATCTCGGGCGCCGGCGCGGCGCGGCGGTGCTCGAGGTGATCGAGCGCGGCCGCGAGTCGCCGCCGCCGGAGCTCGAGGAGTGGACGCGGTCCGACCCCGAGCCCCAGGACGCCCCCCGGATCGCGCTGTGCGAGGCGCTCGTGCGCCACCGGGTGCAGGAGGCCGGGCTCGCCTACGAGCTCGTCGCCTCGCGCGCGGACCTCACCGCGATCGCGGTCGCGGCACGCGAGGGCGGCGACGAGCCGGACGTGCGCACCCTTCAGGGCTGGCGCCGCGACCTCGTGGGCGCGGAGCTGCTCGACCTGCTGGCCGGGCGCACCTCGCTGCGCGTGGACCCCAGCGGCGGGATCGGCGTCGCGTCGGCCGGCTAGTCGAAGTCCTCGGCGCGGTGCGGGCCGACGCAGGCCACCGTCGGCGGCCCCTCGATCCGGCGCGCGACCTCTCGCACCTCGTCCTCGGTGACGGCGTCGAGGGCGGCGATGGCGTCGTCGGGTGAGCGGAGCTCGCCAAAGGTGACGACCTCGCGCGCGGCGCGGCTCGCCACGGCGCCGGTGCTCTCGAGCATCAACACGGCCGAGCCGGCGGCGTACGCCCGCGCGCGCTCGACCTCGCCGTCGTGCGGGCCGTTCTCCGCGAGGTCCGCCACGATCTCGCGGATCCGGGTGTAGGCCTCGGGGCACTTCGACGAGTCGAGGCCCGAGGAGACGTCGAGCCGCGGAGCGTCGGAGTGCGCCGTGCCGTACGAGCGGATCGCGTAGCAGAGGCCGCGCTGCTCGCGGATCTCGTCGAACAGGCGCGACCCCATCGAGCCACCCAGCAGCGTGGAGGCGACGGTGAGCGCGGCGCGCTGCCGCACGTCGCCGGGATCGATCTGCGGCCGCCAGTGAAGGCGCAGGTGCGACTGCTCGGTGTCGCGCTCCTCCACCATCACGCGCCGCTCGAACGCCGGGGCGGGCTCGGCGCCGTTGCCGCCGCCGCCGGGCGGAAAGCGCCCGAACGCGGCGGCCAGGGCGTCGCCGTCGACCTTCGACAGGTCGCCCGCCACGAACGCGCCGCCGCGCTCCGGCGCCCACTGGCGCTCGCGGAACGCGAGGATCCCCTCGCGCGGGAACGTCTTCAGGTGCTCGGCCGGACCGAGCACGCTGCGGCCGAGCGGGTGGTCGCCGTAGCTCGCCCGGTCGATCAGGTGGTCGGCGACTGTCGACGGCTGGTCGTTGGCGCGCGCAATCTCCTGGACGACGACGCCGCGCTCGCGGTCGAGCTCGCCGGCGTCGATGTGGGCGCGGGCCACGAAGTCGGTCAGCAGGTCGACTGCCTCCATCGCGGCCTCCGCGCGGCAGGTGATGTGGAAGGCGACCAGGTCGTGCGAGGTGTACGCGTTGAGCTGGGCGCCCAGGCGCTCGGCCGTCTCGTTCACGTCGCGGTAGGTGGGGAACTTCTCGCCGCCCTTGAAGACGAGGTGCTCGAGGAAGTGCGCCATGCCGTTCTCCTCGGCGTGCTCGGTGCGCGCGCCGGCGTCGAAGGCCACCAGCGCCGTGACCGCCCGCGTGCCGGGCATGCCGAAACGAACCAGCCGCAGCCGGTTTTCGAGCGTCGTGGTCTCCACCTGGACCATCCGGGCCAGCGTAGCGAGCGCGCTGGCGGCGCTCGTCGCGGCCGGCGCGGTTGCGCCCGCCCCGGCCGCGGCGGCCGACGGCATGGAGGTCGCGCTGGCGGACGACGGCGTCTTCCTCTTCCGCACCTACTACCGGCGGGCGCGAGCCTTCGACCAGGCGCGGCCGCTGGCGACGACCCGGATCCACGCGATGCTGCCGTGGACCTACGCGCTCAGGCGCAGGCAGTCGCGACGGCGTCACGCGCCCAGGCACCCCGTCTACTACCTCCAGCGCTGGGACGACCTGATCGACGCCGCCGCCCGGCGCGGGATACGCGTCGAGCTGGTCCTCTCGGGCAAGGCGCCGGCATTCGCGACGTCGAACCACAAGATCGGGAGGAAGCGGCCCGACGCCAGGCGGTTCGGGCAGTTCGCGCGCGCCATGGCCGCTCACTTCAAGGGCCGGGTGGACCGCTACTCGATCTGGAACGAGCCCAACTACGTGTCCTGGCTCAAGCCGATGGACGAGGCCCCGGGCCTCTACCGCAGGCTGTACCGGGCGGGCTACGCGGCGATCAAGCGGGCCGACCCGCGCGCGCAGGTGCTGATCGGCGAGACCTCGCCGCGCGACTCGCCGGGCAGGTCGGTCGCGCCGCTCGCGTTCCTGCGGCGCGTGGCGTGCGTCGACCGCCACTACCGGCCGGTGCGCCACTGCCCGACGCTCCGCGCCGACGGCTACGCGCAGCACCCCTACGAGTTCCAGTACCCCCCGAACGAGGACCACGCCGACGCGGATGACGTGACGATCGGCACCCTCGACCACCTGACGAACGCGCTCGACCGGCTGCGGAGCGCGGACGCGCTCGTGGCGCCCGGCCGGGAGCGCATGGGCGTCCACCTGACCGAGTTCGGCTACTTCGCGAGCGGGCGGCGGAAGATCTCGGCGAAGCGCGCCGCGCGCTACCTGCCGCAGGCGTTCGAGATCGCCCAGAACAACAACCGCGTGCGCGAGATGACCCAGTACGGACTGGTGGTCCCGCCCAAGCGCCACCCGGCCGCCTACTTCAACCTCGGCATCGTCACGCTGAAGGGCCACCTCCGCAGGCCGTACCGGACGCTCGCGGACTGGGCCGCGGAGGCGCTCGAGGACGGGGACGTCCGGCGGCCGGCGGGCCGGATAGCGCTGCCGCCGGCGCGGCGTAGCGGCGACTCGCCGCGCGCACGCTGAGGGAGTGGGAAGATGCCGGGGCGAGGAGGGCCATGCCGCGGACGATTCGTGACACGCTGATCGCCACAGCCGTCGGGCTCACGCTCGGCGCGACGCCCGCCGCCGCGGCGCCGACGCCGATCCCGGAGGGCCCGGACGGCGGACCGCCCCCGCCGCTGATCGGCAAGCCCGCCGTCCAGCGGCCGGTCACGGCTCCGCGCGTGCCGCGCCATCCGTTCATGGCGCCGAACGACCGCAGCAACCTGCACAACGACGCGTTCCAGACCGACGCCAACCGCGGCCCGGGGCCGCTCGGCCGCGGCATGCGCCGCGCCTCCACGTTCTTCGCCAACGACTGCGCGTCGATCACATTCGACAGCCGCGGGCGGATCGTGTCGGTGTGCGTGGGCCTGATCAGGCCCACGCTCTACATGCTCGACCCGAAGACGCTCGACACGCTCGCGTCGATGCCGCTCCCGCCCAAGGAGCGGCCGAGCAGCACCCCCTTCCAGGACTTCTCGGGGGGCGGCTACTTCTACCTCGACCACCGCGACCGGGCGGTGATGCTGACCAACGACAGGCACCTCTACGTGGTTCGCGAGACGCCCGGCCCCGGGTTCGCGATCGAGCGCGACTACGACCTGAACGGCGCGATCGGGCTGATGGACAAGCCGTTCTCGGCGCTTCCGGATTGGAGCGGCCGCTACTGGTTCGTGACGACCAACGGCGTGGTCGGGACCGTCAACCGGGGGACCGGGAAGGTCCAGTCGCTCGACCTGCCGGGCGACGAGGGGATCCAGAACTCCTTCTCGATCGACACCGACGGCGGCGTGTACATCGTCTCCAACGTCGCGCTCTACCGCTTCGACGCGGGCCCGGGCGGCGAGCCGAAGGTCACGTGGCGAGCCGTCTACCCCAACAGCGGCATCCACAAGCCCGGCCAGGCCGACGCCAGCTCCGGTACGACCCCGACGCTCATGAAGGGCGGCCTGGTCGCGATCACCGACAACGCGGACCCGACGCACATCGTCGTCTACCGCAAGGCGCCCAAGGTCGCCGGCGGGCGGGTCGTGTGCCGGCACCCGATCTTCAAGAAGGGGGCGAGTGCCACCGACCAGTCGCTCAACGTGGCCGGCCGGGCGATCGTCGCCGAGAACAACTACGGCTACACGGGCCCGCCCGCGACGCAGGACGGGGCGTCCACCACGCCGGGCCTCACCCGCGTCGACCTCGACCGCGACGGCACCGGCTGCCACCATGTGTGGACGAGCAGGGAGATCGCCCCAACCGTCGTCCCCAAGATCTCCCTGCCCAACGGGCTCGTCTACACGTACACGAAGCCGGCGCGCGAGGACGGCTCCGACTTCTGGTACCTGACCGCGCTCGACTTCCGGACCGGCAAGAGGGTCTACAGCTTCCGCGCCGGCGAGGGCCTCGGCTACAACAACAACTACGCGCCGATCACGATCGGGCCCGACAACGGGGCGGTCTACATCGGGGTGCTCGGCGGGATGGCGATGCTGCGCGACGCGGCGCCCCCGCCCCGCCACCCGCCGCGCGTACGGCCGAAGGCCAAGCCGAAGCTGTTCCTGGGCGTCCGATGGCGCCGCCCGTGCGCGTTCGGGCACGTGCGGGCGAAGGTTCGCGGGAAGGACGTGCCGAAGGTCGCGTCCGCGGTGTTCCTCGTCGGCAAGAGGCGCGTGGGCCGCGACTTCAGCAGGCCGTACAGGCGGCGAATACGGCTGACCCGCACGAAGCACGATCGGATCTACACGATCCGCGCGCGCGTGCGGCTCGTCGACGGCCGCAAGAAGACGGTCCACCGTAAGGTGCGCGTATGCCGGAGATGAGCCACGAGCCCGTCTACGTGTACCGGCGCCGGCGCGCGGTGGCCATCGCCGGGGCCGCCCTGCTCCTCCTCTTGATCGTCGTGATCGCGGCGAGCGGCGGCGAGGACGAGGGGTCGCAGACGACCTCGCCCCCGGCTCCCGTCCCGGCGACCGACACCGGCGTGCCGCCGGTGCCGGCCAACGACAAGAAGAAGAAGAAGGACAAGGACGACGGGACGGGCTCGGGCTCGGGCGCGGCGGCGGGCGGCTCGGC
>DATENL010000123.1:0-21555 GCA_035275105.1 Thermoleophilaceae bacterium | reverse complement strand
GCAGCGCGAGCCCGACAACCGCGATTGACGCAGCGCTCTCCGGGAGAGAAGGTAGCTCCGGATGAACGATTTCCCGCAGCCGAAGTTCGACGTCTCCGAGGAGGACGTCGACGACGCCACCCGCATCCTCGACGCCTCCGGTGAGATCCACGTCAGCACCGCGCCGCGCTTCTCGGAGCGCCTCAACGCGGCGATCGCCGACGGCAAGACCGCGCTGATCCTCGACTTCTCGCGGGTCGAGTTCATCGACTCGACCGGCCTGAGCGTCCTGCTCAACGGCCTGCGGCGCCTGACGCGCCGGCAGGGCGCGCTCGTGCTCGTCTGCACCAACCCGACGGTCCTGCGGCTCTTCGAGATCACCCGCCTCGACTCGACGTTCGACATCGTCGGGACGCGCGAGGAGGCCCTCGCGCACGTCAGCTCAAACGGCGCCTCGTAGGAGAGGCGGAGCGCCGAACTCGATCAGCGCCTCGGGCAGCTCGACGCTGCCGTCCTCGCGCTGGCCGTTCTCGAGCAGGGCGATGATCGTCCGCCCGACGGCGACCGCCGTGCCGTTGAGCGTGTGGGCGACGACCGGCCGCCCGCCGCCCTCGGGGCGCACGCGGATCTCCAGCCGGCGCGCCTGGAAGTCGGTGGTGTTCGAGCACGAGGTGAGCTCGCGGTACTGCCCCTGGCCGGGCAGCCACGCCTCGAGGTCGAACTTGCGGGCGGCGCTGGCGCCGAGGTCGTCGACGGCGATGTCGACCACCCGGTAGGGCAGCCCGAGCTCGCCCAGCAGCTGCTCCTCGATCGACAGCAGGCGCGCGTGCTCGGCGGCGGCGTCCTCCGGCGCGACGAACGCGAACATCTCGACCTTGTCGAACTGGTGCACGCGGAAGATCCCGCGCGTGTCCTTGCCCGCCGCGCCGGCCTCGCGCCGGAAGCACGACGAGAACCCCGCGTAGCGGCGCGGCAGCTCGCCGGGGCCGAGGATCTGCCCCGCGTGGAGCTGCGCGAGCGCGACCTCCGAGGTGCCGGAGAGGTAGAGGTCGTCCTTCGGCAGCTCGTAGATCTGCTGCTCGGTGTCGGGGAGGAAGCCGGTGCCGAACAGCGCCTCCTCGCGCACGAGCACCGGGGCGATGACCGGCTCGAAGCCCTCGCCGGTCAACAGCTCCATCGCCCAGCGCACCAGCGCCAGCTCGAGCATCACGAGCGGCCCGCGCAGGTAGGCGAAGCGCGAGCCCGACAGGCGCGCGCCAGCCTCCATGTCCACGAGCGACCCGAGCAGCTCGAGGTGGTCGGCGCCGCTCCGGCCCGCCTCCCCCACCTCGCGTATCACCTCGTCGTCGACCGGCGCCGACTCGGCCGGCAGGTTCGGCAGCTCGGCGAGGCGCGCGCTGAGGCGCTCCTCGACCTCCCCGACCTCCGCCTGGAGCTCCTTCACGCGCCGCGACATGCCCTGCATCTCCTCGATCGCCGCCGACGCGTCCGACCCCGAGCGCTTCGCGTCGGCGATCGCCTGACTCGCGCGCTTCTGCTCCGCCCGCATGCCCTCCACCTCCGGCAGGAGCTCGCGCCGGCGCGAGTCGAGCTCGAGCACCTCGTCCACCCGCTCGCCGGGCAGGCCGCGGCGCTCGAGCGCCGCCCGCACGCCGTCGGGGTCCTCTCGGAGCTGCTTCAGGTCGAGCACGGCGGCCCCGCCGCGGCTACTTCGTGCCGCTCGAGCCGCTGGGCGAGCCGGACTTCACGCCGCTGGTCGGCGGGGCCTTCTTGCCCGCGTAGCGCTCCACGAACAGCGCCACGGCCTGGGCGTCGTCCCCGACCACGACGTTCGCGGGCATGATCGCCCCGGAGAAGCCGCCGTTGCGGATCGCGAACAGCACGTCGTCGCGGTTCTCCTTGCGGATGTTGAAGTTCGGGCCGTCGGTGCGCTCGGACTTGCCGACGACGCCCTCGGGCGCCGAGCCGCGCGCGTCGGCGGACTCCAGCGTGTGGCAGCCGGAGCAGCGCTCCCGGAAGAGGGTCGCCCCGCGGTGCAGGGTGGCTTCCTTCTGCGGCACCTTGATCTCGCCCTGGCCGCAGCCGGCCAGCACGACGAGCGCGGCGGCGCAGGCGGCGACGAGTCCCCGGCGAGGCATGGCGCGGCATGTTATCCGCGGGTAGTGTCCGGCGGCATGGCCCCGGACGAGGAGGAGCGGATGGCAGACGGCAACCTCGAGCTGATCCAGCAGGGCTACGAGGCATTCGGGCGCGGCGACATCCCTGCGGTGCTTGAAATCATGTCGGACGACGTCGAGTTCAACGTGACCGAGGTGCTGCCCCAGGGTGCGCACGTGCGCGGCAAGCAGGAGGTGGGCGGGTTCTTCGAGCGGCTCGGCGGGATCTGGGAGGGGCTCGACATCCAGGTCGACGACTTCGTGGCGTCCGGCGATCGCGTCTGCGTGATCGGGCGCGGGAGCGGCAGCGTGGAGGGCAACCAGACCGGCTACGGCTTCGTGCACGCGTGGACGGTGCGCGACGGGAAGGCGGTGAAGTTCGACGAGTACGCCGACCCCGCGCCGGAGCTCTACAGGTAACTGAAGGAAACGCGGCCGGGGCCTCGAATCCGTTGAGGCCCCGGCGCCGGGCTGGGCGGTCGATCCGCAGCATTGACGCTTCCCGGCGGCCGTCCTCATCGGCGGCGATCAGTCCTGGCGCCGGGGCGCCCCTCTAAGTCGCCGCAGCGGCGCGCAGTGCGCGTCGCTCGCGGCTGCCCGATCGGCCTCGGCGCGAAAAACCTCTCGAATGGGGGGTTGCGCTTGCGCACCAGCTCGCATAGGTTGGCGCGCAGACAGGGGCGCAGACCGGACTCGCAAGACCGAGGCTCGCCCGTACCGATAGCCGGGGGAGTCTCATGGCCGAAGCCGTGCGCACGACGCTGCGCGCGAAGAACGCTGCTGCACGCGCCGCGCGGATCGCGGCGATCGGCGCCGTCGCGCTGATCGCCGCCCTCGTGCTCGCCGGCGGCGCGCAGGCCACGCACGGCCGCGGCTTCAACCTGTCGTGGCAGTCGACCTCGCCCGACACCGTCGACTTCCGCTGGACGCTCACCATGCGCCGCAGCGCCTACCCGGGCTCGGACACGGACGGCCGCCCCAAGGTCGGCGACGTCGTCCTCAGCTCGACGGGGATCGGCTCGATCTACCTCGGCTTCGGCGACGACAAGTACACCGGCGCCGTCTTCATGAAGGTCACCGCGATCAGCAAGCGCGAGGACTGGATGATCGCCGAGGCGCTCGAGGACGGCAGCCAGACCGACAAGGCGATCACCCACAGGTACGCCAAGCCCGGCCCGTGGACGGCCATCGATTTCGCGTGCTGCATGATCGACGGCATCTACAACTACGGCCCGTTCGACTGGGACATACGTGTGCTGGTCGACCTGGCTCGCGACACCGAGTCGCCGCGCATCGGCATCCCGCCGCTCGTGACGGTCACGCAGACCGGCGTGGTGCAATGGCCGATCCCCGCCGTGGACTCGGGCGGCCAACGGCTGCGCTACCGCTTTGCGCCGCCGGGCTTCAATCCGCAGCCGCCGGGGATGACGCTCAATCCCGACACCGGGCTCGTGTCCTGGAACACGACCGGCTTGCCACCGACGCTGTACCAGTCCTCCGTCCTGGTCGAGGCTCTCGACAGCGCCGGCAACGTGGTCAGCTCGTCGTACGCGATGTACCTGATCAAGCTGGCCGTCCCGGGCTCGAACCACCCGCCGCAGTGGGACGCGCCGACGCCGGCGCAGGGCGAGCGCATCGACGCCGCGCCCGGGCACGCGATCAGCGTCCCGGTTCGGGCGTCGGACGCGGACGGCGACAAGGTCGTGATCGACCACCTCGACGTCCCCGACGGGGCCTCGTTCACCACGACCGACGGCAACCCGGCCGAGGGCACGTTCCACTGGCGGCCGACCCGGTCGCAGCGGGGCGACCACGTGATCACGCTGATCGGGAACGAGGACCGCAACGCGCCGCTCCAGGCGCCGATCCGTACGTTCACCGTCCACGTGCCGCGCAACGGCCCGCCCGTGGCGAACGCCGGCCCCGACCGCACCGCCGACGAGGGCGAGACCGTCACGCTCGACGGCAGCGGCACGACCGATCCGGAGAGCGACGCGCTCTCCTACCGCTGGAACCGGACCGGCGGCGCCGGCCCGGGCGCCGCGCTCTCGTCCCCGGCGGCCGTCAAGCCCAGCTTCGAGGCGCTCGACGACGGCGACTCGACGTTCCGCCTGACCGCCGACGACGGCTACGGCGAGACCTCGACCGACGACGTGGCCACGACGACCCGCAACGTGGCCCCGCACGTGACCGCGCGCGACGTCGAGGCCAAGCAGAACGGCGCTGCCGTACTTGCGGCCAACGTCACGGACGCCGGCGTGCTCGATACCCACACGGCCACTGTCGACTGGGGCGACGGGTCGGCGCCCGGGCCGGCGTCCGTCAGTCAGGGCTCGGGCTGGGCGAGCCTGGTCGCGTCGCACCGCTACGCGAACGTCGGCGCCTACAACGCGACAGTGACCGTCGCCGACGACGACGGCGGCACCGCCCAGACCACCGCGCAGGTCAAGATCGTCAAGCCGCCCACTCCGGCCGGCATGTGGGCCAACAGCTCGTCGAAGGGCGCCGCGTTCGAGTGGTCGGGCAGCCACAACCGGATCACGGCGCTCGTCCACACCAACGGCGGGCTCAAGGTCACCGGCTCTGACAACGTCACGACCGGCGGCCCGATCGAGTACGCCGGCCCGCTCCAGCTCGGCGGCGGCAACGTGTTCGACCCCGCGCCGGTGAAGTCGGAGGTACGGGGCATGCCGGTGACCTTCAACGTCGCCGACTACGCACCGGGCGGCCCCGCGGCGGCGAAGGCCGGCAGCCAGTACTTCGACAAGACGGCGACCTGCAGGAGCGCGGGCTCCTGGACGGTCTCGACTCCGGGCCAGCAGCTCGCTGCCGGGCTCTACTACGTGCCGTGCCGCGTCGAGCTGAGCGGCGCGAACGTGGCGGGCGACGTCACGATCGTCTCCACGGGCAAGATCCAGGTCTCGGGCTCCGGAGCCAACCTCCGCCCCTTCGCCGACGGCGTGCTGTTCCTCAGCTCCGAGGCGAGCAACAACAGCCTCCACGTGTCCGGCACCGGCTCGACGCTCAGGGGCCTCTGGTACGCGCCGAACGGCCAGGTGCACGTCGCCGGCGACCACCACGCGATCGACGGCGGCGTCTTCGCCGACCGGATCACGATCTCCGGCTCCTATCACCAGTTCACCGCTCAGAGCGACCCGACGCCGGTGGGCGAGGTGGCCCCGATGACCACCGTCCTCCCGCGCCCGAAGCTCGACGTGAGCGCGTCGACGGGGAACGCGCTGCCGGGCGACCGCGTGACCTACGAGACCAGGCTCACCAACGCCGGCACGACGGTGATCTCGTCCGGTCTGATGGGCGCCGAGAACAAGGGCGCGGGCACCGCGACGGTCCAGTACCTCTCGTACACGCTCGAGTACCTCGACGCCGAGCGCGACGAGTGGGTCCCGCTCGCCGGCGCCGATGCCGGCCAGCTCGGCTACGTGCCGCAGCAGCCGGCGTCCGTCCGGACGGGCGCCGCGCTCACGACGTCGCCGATGCCGTCGTCGGGCGTCACGTACGGGACCGACCCGGTGCGCGTGCTGGGCACGTCGCTGGGCGGCGGAAGCCTCGCCGCCTGGGGCTACCAGGCGCGCGTGGAGCTCACGCCCGAGCAGGCCAACGTGCTCTACGACCCGCTGAAGGTCAAGGACGTCCGCAACCGCGTGCACCTCGAGTTCGCCCCGGGCACTGCGAATGTGAGGAGCCTGTCCGAGGTCGGCCCCGACTTCGCCGAGACCCTGCGCGGCGAGTCGCGCGACATCGTGGACGCCACGGCCGCGCTCGCGCCGCCGACCGGCGGGACCAGGCAGTTCGACCCGGCGTCCGACCCCGCGCTCGCCCGCCTGGCGCCGGGCCAGACCGCCACGCTCAGCGCCGGCTACGACGTGCCGGTGCCGCCTGTGCGCGACTTCGACGAGGACGGCGGGCACTACCTGGCGCGCCTCCTGGCGCTGGACGGCTCCGTGATGCACGGCGCCGCGCGCGCCAACGTCGGCTCGGACCTCGGGCGGCTGTACGTGCCGCAGACATCGGCGGCGACGACCGAGCACGTGCCGCTGGTGGACATCGACAAGGACGGTCCCGACACGGTCGACGCCGGCTCCGCCGCGCGCTACGACCTCGCGCTCTCGAACGAGGGCTCCGCCCCGGCGAGCGTCGTCGCGGTGGACGACGCGATCGTCGGCGGCGGCGCGGCGAGCGTGAGCGACGCTCCGGCGTCGCTCGAGCCTCAGGAGTCCGCTACGGCCCACGCCACCCACACGTTGCCCGCGCTGGGCTCGGGCACGGTCAGCGATCTCGGCTCGGTCCGCTGGAAGGATGCGAACGGCAACTCGTACGGCCCGCTCGACGACATGTACACCACGAAGGTCGTGGCCCCGCCGAGCCTGCGCCCGACCAAGCGCGCCACGCTCGCCGTGGACGCCGACGGCAACGGCGCGATCTCGCCGGGCGACACGCTCGACTACGAGGTCGTGGTCGCGAACCGCACAGGCGGCCAGGCCAACAACGTCGTGTTCACGGACTCGCCGGACTCCAACACCGACCTGGTGGCCAGCTCGATCACCACCTCGCAGGGCTCGCTCGGCGGCGGCAGCGAGCCGGTTCGCGTGAGCCTCGGCTCGATCGCCGGCAACGGCAGTGCGACGATCCACTTCCGCACGCGCATCCACGACCCGCTGCCGTCGCAGGTGGCGACGGTGAGCAACCAGGGCAGGGTCACCAGCGACGGGTCACCGGCGGTCCTCACCGACGACCCGGACGCCGCGGGCTCGCAGGACCCGACGATGACGGTGGTGCAGCTCCGTGCGCCGCGGATCGCGGCGGAGAAGACCGCCGCCCTGGCGATCGACGCCGACGAGAACGGCAGCCCGTCCGCCGGCGACACGCTCGAGTACACGGTCAAGCTCACGAACGCAGGCGACGCGGACGCGACCGGCGTCCTGCTGCGCGACACGCCCGGCGAGCACACGCGCCTCGTGACAGGCTCGGTCACGAGCAGCGCCGGCGCTGTCGAGAAGGGCAACACGGCGGGCGAGACGAGCCTGCGCGTGGTGATCGAGTCGATGCGCCAGGGCGGCGAGGCCCAGATCAAGTTCCGCGCGAAGGTCGACGACGCGCTGCCGGCGGGCGTCGACCGGGTGGTGAACCGCGCCGCGGTGGTCAGCAACGAGACGAGCGGGGCGTTTTCGGACGACCCGTCCGAGCCGGGCAGCGCCGACCCGACGGTCACCGAGCTGACGCCGGTCCCGCGGCTGAGCGCCTCGAAGACCGACTCGCTGGCGGTGGACGCCGACGGCAACGGCGTCGCCTCTCCCGGCGACACGATCCGCTACCAGGTGCACGTCGCGAACACCAGCGGCGGCGGCGCGACAGGCGTGAAGCTGGTCGACACGCCCGACGCGAACACGACGCTCGTCGCCGGCTCGGCCCAGACGTCGCAGGGCACCGTGAACACCAACGGCGGCACCGTGACCGCCGACCTGGGTGCGCTCGACGTGGACGCCGACGCGACGATCGCGTTCGACGCGCGGGTCGGGGCCTCGCCGCCGGCCGGCGTGTACGAGATCTCCAACCAGGGCCGGCTCGAGTCCGCCGAGCGGCCGCCGCTGCGCACCGACGACCCCGATGGCGCCGGCGCGGCCGACCCGACCGTCACCCCGTTCGCGCGGACCGCCGGGGCGCCGCCGGCGATCGTGGCGACCAAGACCGACGCGCTCGCCGTGGACGCCGACGGCGACCGCACGGCGTCGCCGGGCGACACGCTCAGCTACTCGGTGAAGGTGTCGAACGTCGGCGCGGGCAGCGCCACGCACGTGCGCGTAGCGGACACGCCCGACCCGAACGCACCGCTGCTCACGGGCTCGGTGCAGGTGCCGCCGCTCACGACCGTCGCGCGCGGGAACGCGAGCGGCGACGCCACGGTCGACGTGGACCTGGGCGACGTCGCGCCGGGCACGAGCCAGACGGTCACCTTCCAGGCGAAGGTCGCCGACGCGCTTCCGGCGGGCGTCGATCGCGTTTCCAACCAGGGGTCGGTGGCGAGCGCCGAGGTCGCGCCGGTGCTCACGCAGGACCCGGACGGCGTGGCGCTGGGCGGCGCCACCGAGACCGAGATCAGGGCGCCGGCGAAGCCGGGCCCGGTGGTCCGCGGCGTCTCGCCGGCCGACGGGATCGCGCTGACCGAGCCGACGCCGGTCACGGGACAGCTCACGCCGCCCACCGGGCAGACGATCGCGAGTTGGTGCGTGCGTTACGCGCTCGCGGGCTCGGACGAGACGCACGACCTGAGGTGCGGCACGGGCGCGCCTGCGGGCGACCAGCTCGCGACGTTCGATCCGACGGTGCTCGCGAACGGCTCGTACACGCTCACGATCGAGGCGACCTCGAGCGGCGGCGGGACGGTCACGAAGCCGATCTCGGTGTCGGTCGAGGCCAACCTCAAGCCCGGTCGCTACAAGACGAGCTTCCGCGACATGCAGGTGCCGGTGCTCGACCTGCCGCTGGCGGTCAACCGCACCTACGACTCCTATGACAAGGAGACGGGCGACTTCGGCGTCGGCTGGAACGCGGAGATCGCGGGCTTCCGCGTGCAGGTCAACCGGCCGCTCGGGCGCGGGAGCTGGAGCTTCCAGCCGCGCAACTGCCGGATCCTGCTGGGCGCGCCGCTGTGCGACGGGACGGAGTTCAAGGACCTCTCGTCGCACTACGTGACCGTCGTCTGGCCGGACGGGCACTCCGAGGTGTTCGACTTCAAGCCGGAGTCGAGCTCGGCGGGCGTC
Organism: Thermoleophilaceae bacterium; assembly: GCA_035275105.1. Lineage (GTDB taxonomy): Bacteria > Actinomycetota > Thermoleophilia > Solirubrobacterales > Thermoleophilaceae > AC-37. Next base: position 12,641 of record DATENL010000123.1, on the reverse strand, counting down.
TATTACGACGCGCACGTCGCGTTCAAGGCGCGGCGGGGCGCGACGTCGACGATCGAGGCACTGGACTCCGACACCTCGCTCCAGTACTGGGGCGACGGCAATCTCTACGAGTCGGACGGGTCGACGCTCTACCAGCCGACGCGGTTCAAGCTGACGGCGAAGGACGGGACCGTCTACCTCCTGAACCTCGAGGACGGCCTCGAGTCGCTGGCCGACCGCCACGACAGCACCCTCACCGTCGGCCACGACGGCGTGATCGCGTCCACCGGCAAGTCGATCGCGTTCACGCGCGACGCCCAGGACCGGATCACGAAGATCGTCGGCCCGTCGAACCAGACCTACACGTACGCGTACAACGCGGCGGGCGACCTGGCGTCGGTGACGGACGCCAACCAGAAGACCGTCACCTACGACTACGACGCGAACCACAACCTGAAGAACCTGAACGACCCGTCGGGGCGGCCGTACCGGACGCTGCACTACGACGAGGACGGGCGCCTCGACGCCGTGACGGACGGCGAGGGGCACACGACCCACATCGGCACCGACGTGGATGCGCGCCAGCAGGTCGTCACCGATCCGCTCGGGAAGCTGACGACGATCACGACGGCTGATGAGTTCGGCGACGTGACCTCTGTGAAGCAGGTCGCTGACGGGACGTCGCGCGAAACCACGTACCAGCACGACGCGAACGGGAACACGACCGAGGTCACCGACCCGCTGCAGCACGCCTCGAAAGCCACCTATGACGAGCGCGGGAACGTGCTCACCGCCACCGACCCGCTCGAGCGCACCACGTCGTTCAGCTACGACGAGTTCGGCGAGATCGAGAAGGTCGTGCGCCCGGACGGGCTGACCGGGCTCGAGGCGACGCGCAACGAGTCCGGCGACGTGACGAAGGTCGATGCTGGGCTCGGGCGGGTTACGAGCTTCACGCCCGACCAGTTCGGCAATCCCTCGACCAAGACCGACCCAGCCGGGCGCGTCACGACGATGCGGTACGACGCGCAGGGCAACCAGACCTACATGGAGCTCGGCGGCAGCGTCACCACCGCGACCTACGACGCCTCGAACCGGCTCGAGACCGTCGTCGACCCGCGCACGGCGCAGACCCGGTTCACGTATGACGGCGACGACCGTATGCTCACACGCTCGCAGCCGCTCGGGTTCACGCTCACATACGGCTACGACTTCCTCGGCCGCCTGACGTCCGAGACCGATCCGCTCGGCAAGTCGCGCGGTTACCTGTACGACGCCACCGGTCGGCTGACTCAGAAGACCGATCGAACGAACGCCGTCACGACCTACGAGTACGACCTAGACGGCAGGCTCCTGACGAAGAACCTCCCGGACGGTCCACCGGTCACGAGCGCGTACGACGGCTTCGGCCGGGTCCGCGAGCTGAAGAACCGCGACGCCAAGCTCACGTTCGGTTACGACTCGGCCGACCGCCAGACCAGCGTCGCGACCAGCGCCGTCGCGGGCTCCGACCAGCCGACGACGGAGATCGGCTACGGCTACGACGCCGCAGGCAACCGCACTGCCCTCACGAGCCCGGGCGGCACTGCGCACTACCACTACGACGTCCTCAGCCAGCTCGACTCGCTGACCGACATCGACGGCGCCAGCTTCACCTTCGAGCACGACCTCGCCGGCCGCCCGACCCGACTGAATCGCCCCAACGGCGTCGCGACGACGACGAGCTGGGACGTGAGCGACAAGCGGCTCGAGGTCCAGCAACTCTCGTCGACGGGCACCGTCCTCGACTCCTCCCTGTACCACTACGACACGTTCAACGACCGCGGGCTCGTCGACACGATCAGGACGCCCGACGGGCGCGCCGACATCCGCTACGACAACCGCGGATACCTGACCGTCGCCGACGGCGGCGGCTACTCCGAGGGCCACACCTACGACCTCAACGGCAACGACGAGGCCTTCTTCGGGCGCCACGACCGCGCCGGCCGGCTGACCTCCAACAACAACTCGCTGTTCAGCTACGACGGCGAGGGTCGGCGCCTGACGAGCTCCGTCAATCAGGGCGGCGCGATCCCGACGCGCTACGAGTGGGACTCCGAGGGCAAGCTGCGCAAGGTCACCAAGCCGAACGGCGCCGTCACGACCTACCGCTACGACCCGCTCGGGCGCCGGATCGAGGTCGCCGGGCCGACTGGGACCCGGCGCTTCGCCTACGGCTCAGACGACAACGCGCTCGCCGAGTACGACGGGCAGAACAACCTGGTCGCGACCAACACCTTCGAGCCGGGGCTCGATCATACGCTCTCGCGCCGCGTCGGCGGTCACGCCTACTACCAGCTGATGGACGGGCTCGACAACGTCGCCGACCTGACCAATGAGTCGGGCCAGGTCGTGGACCGCTACCGCTACGGCGCCTACGGGCAGCCGCGGGCGGGCCACGACCAGACGCTCAACCCCTACTCGTTCGCCGGACGCGAGTGGGACGACGCCTCGCAGGCGTACTACTTCCGCGCCCGCTACATGGATCCGACGATCGGGCGGTTCATCAGCGAAGACCCGCTGAAGTCGGGCCCCAACCCATTTAGCTACGCCAACAACGAGCCGCTGGCGCAGCGCGACCCTACCGGCCTTATCTCGCTGCCGGAGGTGTCGTTCACGACCAAGCAGATCGCCGTTCAGGCGGCGATAGGAACGGGGGTATCTGCCGGATCGCACCTAGTCAGATGTGGGACAAAGGGCATCGCCGGGGCGACGGCACGCGGGTTCGCAGGCGGACTGGCGGGAGGATTCGGAGTCGTAGGCATGTGGAGGTATCTCGGCGGCGGGCTTGGAGCCAAATCGATCGGTCAGCTTGCGTTCAACGCGAGAATGAGCCTCGGCTTCGCCAATCTCGTCGGGGGAGGACTGTCGCTCGCAGTTTCCGACTTGCTCGAACAGGGGTCGCTCGATCCGCTCGGTGAGCTGATTGCGATGGCGGGGTCAGGCGCCGGCGGCGCAGGGGAGGTCGGATCGAGCATGCCGAGCCTTCCGCGCACAGGAGCCATCGGCGTCACGGTCGAAGCGGCGCGTCACATCGGCGGTGTGCTGAGCGACAACGAGCGCGGCTGCTGACGGCGGAGGCGCGCAAATCCGCAAGGTGCCCAGCCCGCGTCGCCAACGCTCAGCCCTTTTGGCGTATAGCCGATAGGTTCCCATGGCCGAAACCACTCGGAGGTTTTCCGGCGCCGCGCTCGAGCTCGTCCCCGCGCTCCGTTGGGCGTTGACCCTCCTCGTCGTATTGGGCGCGCGCCTGGCCCACGGTCACCTGCGTTATGGGGAGGTTGTGCTCTTCGCCACCCTCGCGGCCATGGTGCCAGTCCGCGCGTATAAGCCGCTCTATGACGAGTGCGCTTGGCGACAGGAGCTCCGCGCTCAGCAATGGTTCGTGACGGGGTTGGCAGGCGGCGCTGTCCTATCGCCGGTCGTAGCGGCGCTCATGCTTGCGCCTTCCGTAAGCGCCAACCTCGCGGCTAGCGCGGGGGTAATCACGGCGGCCGTCGCAGGGTTGGAGAGGACCCGTCGCAACGTGATACAACGCGGCCCTCAGACCCGTGCCGAAGCTAAGGCCGTCTGGAGCGACCTGACGCGGCTTCGTACTACTCCACTCCCTCGAGCTCGCCTCCAGGTCAAGGCGGCTTCGTCGGCGGCGAGTCTCGTTACCGCAGCAATGGGGTTCGCCTTCGTATTGGGCGCAGCTGACAGGGGACAGTTCGTCTCCGTAGCGTTCCTGGTTGCAACGGCCGTTTTCCTCCTCGTCCTTTACCGCGACCTGGATCGCATTGGTGGCACGGGCGCCCATGGCGCCTGCATGGTCTTGCCAATGGGCGCGGTATTCGCTGCACTCGGCCTCGAGCGGCTCACGGATGCCGGGAACGTCGCGGTACTTGGTGGCGCCCTTCCGCTGCTCGCGGCGACTGTCCTGATCGGCGAGCGGGCACGACGTCGCGGAACCGCGCGTCTGCGATGAAACGGGGCGCCGTCAGGCGAGCAAAACGCACTGGTTAAGACCCTCGCGACGCTCGCAAGAGCGATGCCACTAACGGAGCCGTCGAGGGGCTCGTGCGGATCGCCGGATCCGGCCTGGCGGCAATCCGACGCGATGTGTGGTTCGGCCAATCGACCATGAAGCGACCGGCGACGTCTCAGTGACGCCTTCCGAAGATGCGTATATGGACAGCAATGACGAGGCAATCCTCCGGGAGGCGAAGGAGCGCGGCGAAGCGCACGCGCTCCTCAGCCTCCTCGAGCCTACGAGAAACCGCCTGTTCGTAGCAGACGTGCTCAAGACGCTCGGCACCATAAGAGACCACCCTGACGTCGCGCCGAGCATCGCCGAGTACATCGAGCTAGATCAACGTCCTGCCATCCAGGATGCCGGCATAAGGCCCTCTCCGCGCTCGGTGATGAGCGTGCGGCGAAACCGCTACGGCGCTAGACCCTGGAGTCGATGATCACTGGTGCCTCGGGTCTGGTGAAGCGTCATGCCATCAGAGCGCTCTCGAACATCGGCACACCCGCGGCCGAGCGTGTCCTCGTCGACCGGCGCAGTGACACTCCCTTCAAGACGGAGCGGCTGCTGATAACGGTGAGGATCTGGAAGATGCGACGAGCGCGGCGGCGCTTCCAACAAGATCCTCGCCGAGCGCAAGTCTGCAAGGTCGCACGGACCTTGACCAAGTGCTCCGCGGCTAGATAGGTCCCTAGAGCATGCCCCCCTGTCCTTGCGAGTCTCATGAGGTAGGGACCATGCGTGCGCGGCCCGCAACAGATGAGGTGTTGGGTGAGCGTGCAGCGAGGTCGGAGGCCCTCAGCTCGGTGCCTGAGGCAGCGGTCGCGGGACATCAGCTGGTAGCGGCGCGAGTCGCAGTAGTCGCCGCTGAGGCGGATGTCTGCACGAACTCGATGCCGCGCCAGCGGCGTTACGGTACCTACCCGTCGCGGACTGAACGCCGCGATAGCGCCTCAGCGAGGGCGTCATTCGTAAGCCGCGCCTCGGTGAAGCCGGTCGCGAACTCATCGGCTAGTTCCTCGTCGCTCATCGGGCGCGCAGCAGCATGGACCGCCCGCGCGACCGCAATTGCCCTACTTGCGATCTCGCGCACCGCGTCAGGATGAACGAGACGCTGCTCGCCGGCGATCGTCTTCGCGGCGTCGTGGATGGTTGTCTTCGGGCAGACGATCGCGAGGATCGCGCGCTCCGGCGTCTCCCAGGCGAGCTCGCGCTCGACCCAACGCAGGTGGGTCTCTGCCTGGCGAACGTCGGACACAGACAACGGACCCTCCTCGGACTCCTCGGTCTTCGCCTCGAACACGATCCAGATGTCGGTTCCGTCCCGCCAGGCGACATCAGGGTCTGCTTCGGCGTTCGGGCGCGCGGCGTCGAAGCCGAGCAGCGTCCCGAGCTCCAGAAGCCCGAGCTCGTACTCAGTCGCGTGGGTGCCGGCTAGGCGGTTCGAGATCGCTGAGACCTTGTCCTCGAAGCGGCGGCCGCGGATGCCTAGGCGCCGCAGGTTCGATGCCGCAATCCGCGCCCGACGCTCTAGCTTTTCAGCGGGTGCACCAGTGGCGGGCGCGTCGGGGAAGCTCGGAAGCCACGATGTACCGCTCGCTGCAGCCCGAGCTGCCTCCTGAAGCGAGTGCGTCAGGGCTTCGTCGCCGTCGATTGAGGGCGCGCATTGCCTTGACCAGTCCGCCGCCAGCGAGAGCCAAAGCGCGCGCCAGGGGGAGAGAGCCCTACCTCCGGCGTCGAGGATGCCGAGCGCGCGCTGAGCGAACTCAACCGCTTCGGAGACGTCGCCGCGCCACGCAGCCTCGCAGGCCTGCACTTCGAACCTTGCCGCGTCTTGGAGTGCGTCGGAGCCAACCGGCAGCCGCTGTTCGAGTTCGTCGGCCTGCTGCTGCAGGTAGTCCTCGACTGGCTCCCAATCGTCCGACCGTGAAAGGAACTTCCGGACAAGGTCTTCGATGTCCAGGTCGTTGTCCTCGGCGTAGTCGAGCGCCAGCCGGACCTCCGCCTGGAGGTCAGGGCGAAGGGCCGAGATTTCGTCGGCCCGCGTGATGAACTCGAGCATGTCCTCACCGCAGAGGATCACCGCCGCGTAGTCGTGACGGTTTCGGGTGCAGCGGCCCATGCCTTGGACGAGTCGTGTGCGGATCCGCTCGCTCAGAACGCGGCGCGCCCCCAACTTGGTCGCCACGAACCGCTCCTGCAAGTGGGTCTGCGCGGGCACGCCGTCGAGGACCACCAGCCGACAGGCGTCGTTCGGCATGTCGATCCCGTCGTATCGGTTCGCGATCGTGAGGACGCTCTTGTCGGCTGACTTGAACTGTTCGATCGCATCGTGGCCGACACGCGCGTAACCGTCGGGGATGCACCGCGCGGCGAACTGCTCAATTCGCCGGCGAGACGGAGCGATAGCGATCGCGCGTGGAGTCGCCGAAATCGCATCCGAGACGAGCGCATCGGTGTCTTCCGCACTGCCCTGCGCGTCCGCGACCACGATGAACCGCCGCCCGGAACCGTGGCGCGCCCAGCCGGGCTGGGCAGGCACCCGCTCGATTGGAGCCACGCCAAACGCGCGCTCGAGCTCACCCGCCGCCCCTAGAGTGGCCGACATGTAGACGCGCTGAGCGGGATCCGAGAAGGCGTCCAGCCCAAAGGTGGGGGCGATCAGAGGCCGCAGCTGTAGGCGCTCCCAAGAGACGTAGGCCACGCAGGCCCCAAGTCGCCCGCCGATCAGCTGCGCGGCGAAGTAGCTCTGGCGCTCGTTCTCGCGCGACGTGTGCGCGGCAATCGCGTCTGCGAGCACCGGCGCCGCGTCAGCAACCCCCGCAGGTAGCACGATCTCGACCTCCGTACGGCGCGCAGGATTGAGAGTGTCGTCCTCCATCGCTGCGCCGAAGCTCTCGGGCAAGAATCTGCGAAGCGGCGCCAGGAGCGCGTAGTACAGAGCGTCGCCCGATCGCCGCGCGTCGACCGTCCACGCACGCGCGACCGGCTCCTCGGCGGCGTGGGCGTCGTCAAAGACGAGGGTTGAGCAGCCCTCCAACCGGGAGGCGCTGTTGAAGACGCTGGAGTAGGTGGAGATGGCTATCGCGCTCCCGTTTTGAAACGCAAGCTTGTCCGCGGGGTCCCAGCCCGGGTTCGGACCCACCAGGAGTGACGCCCGGATTCCGTAGCCGTGGGCCTTCGCGGCCGCCTGACTAGCGAGCTGTCGAGTCGGGCACAGGTACGCGACTCGGCCGTGGTAACGACGACGACGCCACTCCGCGATGAGCAGCCCCACGAGCGTCTTGCCCGCCCCGGTCGGCATCTCAATCGCGACATCGGGGTCGTCTGTGTAGGCGTCGTGATAGAGACGGAGCGCGTCGGCCTGCTGCGACCAGAGACTTGACAGGTCAGGATCGGAGACGCGTAGGCCCGCGTAGAGGGCCTCTGGTGACTCCGCGGCGGGTGCTGCTGATGGCGGTATCGGAAAGCCGGACACTGCTCCGACAATAACCTTGTCTTCTCAGGCTTGGACCGCGACGACCGGCGCGAGCGGTGTAAGCACGTGGAAGCGGCTATCGGCGAGCACGCGCTCGTAGATGTCCGCCGTCCGACGTGACCGCACGGTCATGACGAGCGTGAAGTCCAGCTCGCGCTGGGCCGAGCGTGCCGGGACGAGCTTCCCCTGCGAGCGCTCGAGGTAAGCGACGATGAGCTCGGGGAGGAAGAGAGACGCCGACCGCATCGAGTCCTCGTGCCGCATGACCGTCTCCCACTTGCCGTCCTCACGCAGCGTCTGCTCCGATCGCCACTGCTTCGCCGGGCGCGGGAGAGGCTGTCGCCCGAGTTCCCATCCGTCGGTGAGGAGCTGGTTCAGTGCGTTGCTCTCGCGTAGATCAACTGTTTTAGGTTTCTCGCCCTTCTTGGTCATCTTGTAACGCATCACGTGCGGACGAAACAAGAGCTCCAAGCCGGCAAGCGTGTACTCGACCGGGTCCTGGGGGTCGGTCGGCGACGTGAACGAAATCGTCCAGCGCGTCTCGACGATCCCGCCCGCGCCGCCGCGCGGATATGGGAGTGCATAAGAGCGCCCGCCCCCGCGCTGAATCGTGTCACGCACGACAACGGTGACCTCCCCCTCCGAACACTCGAGCAGTGGCCGGTAGTCCCCTGGGAGGCGACCGTAGCCGAGTTCGACGAGTTCCGCCGTGTCTGCCCCGTCGGCGAAGTGGGCGGCGAGGCCGCGCGCGAGGGTGGGGGAGAGCTCTGGGACCACTGGAAGCAGCGTCGCGAGGCCGCGCGCCGCGCTCGGAGCGGCGAAGCTAGTGCCGAGACTCGCTTGGAGGCCACCGTTCGGCGCCGCTCCTGTAAAGAGCCGTGCGTGTGCGCCCCCGAACGAGACGCCGAGCGGTTGAACGCGAAGGCCAGGACGCCCTGGCCCGACGCAGCTGTAGTCGGCGCGTGTGAGTGCCTCCGGAGCCGGTGCGTCGCAGGCACCCACACCGAGCACATTGACCCCATCGGCGGGCGCCATAACCCGGTCATCTCCGAGCGTCGAGATCGTCGACGAGCCTTCATTTCCGACGGCAACGACGAAGGTGAGGCCGAGGTCGTATGCGAGCAGGTCAACCTCGGCTGTGAAGCGATCGACATCCCCGCCCTCATCGACTGTTTCGTCGGGGCCATAGCTCAGGTTGACGAGGCGCCAGCGATCCGGATGCGCGCGCAGCGTCTCCACGACGCGGTCTAGGACCCAGTACGGCTCGTCGTCCTCATCGACACCGGGTGGCGGAGGCAGCACGCGGAAGTGGTCGACGTGCGCGGGCGGCGGTTCGAGCGCGCGCCCGAGCTCCACGGGTCCGTAAAGGAGCGCGCTAGTGACGAGCGTTCCGTGCGCAACCGCGTCGTCATCGCGCGCCGCCGAGGTGAGGTCGCCCTCAGTCACGAACGGCGCAAGCAGCGGGTGCGAATTGTCGACGCCGCCGTCGAAGACCGCGATGCGGTCGCTCGCTCGCGGACCGCCCGGGGGCACTGACGGCACCGCAGCTCCAACAGGGACGCCGCGTGACCCGGGCACCGGAAGCGGTCGCATGCGCGGCATTGGTCTGATGCTCCGGAGAGGGTTGAACTTGGCCAGCTCGCTGACCCGGCTGCGCCTGAGGCGTACGGGAACGAACGTCAGGTTCGCTACCTCGCGTTCGTAGGCCGAGCGCACCTCGCCCTCCAAGCTCTCGACGAGCGCCCCCCAACGGGCGAGAACGAGCTCGTGTGCCTCGCGACTGATCCGCCCGCCGCGGTCGACGGCGGGGTGCAGAACGGCCTCCCAGACGACCTCCTCGTCAGTCTCCTGCTCGTCAGTGGGTCGCTCTCTGGGCCGGCTCGTCGTCACCCGTTCAGTGCCCGGCAGAGCGAAGTCCTGCAGCTTGATCAGGTCCTTTGCGAACTTGGAGTCGGGCTGTGCCCGCTCGACCAGTTCGGCGAGCGTCTCGAGCGATTCTCCCGTCGCCGCGAGCAGCAGCGCCTTCGTCGGGCAGTCGTGCTCAACGCTCTTCGGTCGCTTCAGCGTGCCTCGAGCAGGCCTCGTCCCAACAACCACAAGATCCGCGGCCTCGCGTAGCTCATCCGGGTGATAGGACCCCGCTAGGTAGTTCGGCAGCAGCGTCGCGCGGACGTACACCCGCTCACCCCGCAGTCGGTCGGGCAACGCGGCGACCGATTCCCTCACAGACGCAACTTGTGGCCCGAGGACGCGGCGGGCCTCGACCAGTGTCTGGGGCGCGTACTTGTCGCCAAAGCCGTAGCTGATTGATCCCTCGCCCGCGAAGTCCGCGCCGGCGGTCAGCACGGGCCTGCTGGGGCGTTCGCTCGCCTCCATCAGTGGCGTGGGCTCACAGCATCGCCTCCCCCGTCGCTACCAGTCGGCGCGCCGCGGTGTGTGAACAATCGAAAATGGCACCGATGTCGCGGAAGGGCATGCCGGTCGCTGTGCGAATCGCGGCGGCAAGGCGCGCGCGCTCGGGACGCTGCAGGCGCTGGGGCGCGTCCGGCAGCGCTGCGATGAGCAGGACGCGCTCGGCGGAGTCTCCGCTTAAGGCGATGTGCCTCGCGGCCCGGTTGACGAGGCTGTCGATCCACGCACCGGACTTTCCGTCGGTCGCGCCGACAAGTGCGTCGAGTATCCCTTGCGACACCTCGATTCGCCGCGCCTCGATGGCCCGAGCGAGGATCGCGGCGCGCGCCTCCGCGTCAGGGTAAGCGATCCGAAGGTGAAGCTCGAATCGCCGTTCAAGGGCCGGGTCGAGGAGGTCGAAGTGATTGGTCGCAGCCACGAGAAGCGACTCGCCCGGCCAGCGGTCGAGTTCGAGGAGAAGCGTGCTCACGAAGCGCTTGAATTCGCCCACATCGTGCACGTCGTCGCGCCGCTTCGCGAGTGCGTCTACCTCGTCGAGCACCATGACGGCCCGGAGCGAGCGCGCGCGCTCGAAAGCAGCGCTCAGCAGGCGCGCGCTCTCGCCGAGCAAGCTCCCGATCACAGCTGCGGGCTCGACGCGGACAATCGGGTGGCCGAGGGCGAGCGCTAGGTAGTCGATCGTCATGCTCTTGCCGACGCCGGGGGGGCCGGACAGAAGCATCGTCCGCGTGGGCCGAAGTCCGCGCTCTTCGAGAAAGTCACGCCGCTTGTACTCCTCGATGACGCGCTCGATGACGCTGCCGTCTGCCTTCGAGAGGATGGGCGGAGGCGTCTCCGACGGAGCTGTCGCTGTCTCGGCGGGTAGGAGCGCGCGGTCAGCTGGCTCCCCAAGGCTTGCGGCCGCCGCGGTCCGCATGCGCCGGTCGCCGCGGGTAGGGGGACGATCGTTCGAGAGTTCTAGCTTCAGCGCCGCCCGCAATGGCGGGCTGAGGCTCAAGGCCTGCCGACTGCGTCCCGAAACGAGGCGATCAATCCTACCGGGGATCTCTTCCGCGCGGCCACGCAGGATCATGCGCAACACATCAACTAGAACAGCCTCGGCAGGTTCCAGGTCCGGCAAGGTGTTGGAAACCCGGTCCCTCGTCACAGTAAAAGCGTACCAACAGCATCGGGCGTGTGTCGCGGAGAACCGGGGTGATTGGAAATGTAAGTTCCCGCTTCTTTCGTTTCGTTCCAAAACAGAAGCCGACCTGGTACCGGCAATAGACGTCGCCAACGCCTAGTGCCTGGCTCTCACGCCGGGGCCAGGACTCCTTGATGGGCGGCGTCTAGACCCTCGGCGCGCGACGACCAGCCTGCGGCCCCGAAGAGTCCGAGCCGCAGCGAGCCCTACGCCACCAGCGACGGCCTCTCCCTCGCCCTCACGCGAGCCATCGCCCGGAACTCCTCGAGCGTGACCAGCTCGCCGACGTACCCCGCGCCGCCGCAGGCCGCGCACCCCGGCTCGCCGTGGCAGGCGCACTCCCGCCCCACGTAGACGACCGGAACGAGGGCATTCGCTGGACCGGGTGAGCCGTTTGAGTCGAGCACGCTTTAGGTCGCCTGACCGGGTTGGCAACCCTGACCATACGTGATGTGTCGGCCCCTCTAGCCCCCCGTCGCCACCGCCCGCAGCCCCAGCGTCACGATCAGGATCGTCCCGATCGTCATCACGCCGATCTCGCGCAGCACGATCCGCCTCGCCATCAGGATCCGCTCGCGGCGATCCAGGGCGTCGGGGTCCTCGACCGAGGCCAGCTCGGCCGAGGCGACGGTCACCCGCGCGCCCTCGCTGACCAGGGACACCACCAGCGGGGCGATCCCGTACACGTAGTGGACCGCGGCGACGTCGCGGCCGTCGAGCGCCAGCACCACGCCGTCGACCGCCTGGACCACGACCATCGCCTGCGCCACCCGCAGCAGGTACCAGAACACGCGCGAGGGATCGCGGCGCGACCACGCCACGGCGCCCCACACCGCCGCGAGCCCGTTCGACACGAGCACCGCGATCCCCAGGATCTCGTGGATGCCGCTCAACAAGCGCCCTTCCGCACTATGTAGCAACTTGTCACAAGCGGGTATATGTTCCCGGCCGCCATGCTGAAGAGCTACCTGCCAGCCCTGGTCTTCGTCGCGCTGGGCGCGGGCGTCGGCGGGCTCTTCACGTACCTCAACGCGGTGCTCGGGCCGCGCCGGCCGAGCAAGGTCAAGTCCGACCCCTACGAATGCGGCCTCCCCTCGGAGGTCACCTCCACGTTCCGCTTCGGGATCAGCTTCTACCTGATCGCGATGCTCTTCATCCTGTTCGACATCGAGGTGGTCTTCCTCTACCCGGTGGCGTTGCAGATCGACGCCTTCGGGGTGTTCGCCCTGGCGGAGACGATCGTGTTCGTGGTGCTGCTGCTCGTGGCCTTCGTCTTCGTGTGGAGAAGGGGGGCGCTGGAATGGAGATAACGCGCCAGCCGATCGGCGACGGCCCGAACGGCGACGACCTGAAGATCAAGCAGCTCCGCGCCCGTCAGCTCCTGCGCGGCGACCTGGAGGGCGAGGACCTCGAGAAGTACGTCGAGGAGCGCCTGATCCTCACCCGCTTCGAGGACGCCCAGAACTGGGCCCGGCGCAACTCGCTGTTCCCGCTCGGCTTCGGCCTGGCGTGCTGCGCGATCGAGATGATCACCACGATCG
>DATENL010000122.1:0-3697 GCA_035275105.1 Thermoleophilaceae bacterium | reverse complement strand
GGTCTACGGCAACGGTGTCTCGAACGCGGTCGAGGATGCCGGCGATGCCGCGATGTCGGTGCGGGCGATGATCGAGTCACCGCAGGACCGCGAGGAGATCCAGCAGATGTATGCCATCGGCGCCAGGATGCGCCACGAGGGCTCGATCGTGCAGCCCCCGGCAAGTGGCGCCGCCGTCAAGGACGCCGTCGACGCCTCGTAGCACCCGACTCCGGCAATGCGCGAGTCAACGCCGCGACGAGCGCAGCCGCTACTCCGAGTCGATGTCGAGCACGCTGAGAAAGGCCTCCGGCGGCAACTCGATGGAGCCCACCTGCTTCATGCGCTTCTTGCCCTTCTTCTGCTTCTCGAGCAGCTTGCGCTTGCGCGAGATGTCGCCGCCGTAGCACTTCGCGAGCACGTCCTTGCGCTTGGCCTTCACCGTCTCCCGCGCGATGACGCGGGAGCCGATCGCAGCCTGGATCGCCACGTCGAACATCTGCCGCGGGATCTCCTCGCGGAGACGTTCGACGAGGAGCTTCCCGCGCTCGTAGGCGGCGTCGCGGTGGACGATCAGCGAGAGCGCGTCGACCTGCTCGCCGCCGACGAGCACGTCCACCCGCGCGAGCTGGCCGTCGCGGAAGCCGGCGATGTCGTAGTCGAAGCTCGCGTAGCCGCGGGTCCGCGACTTCAGCTGGTCGTAGAAGTCGTAGACGATCTCGCCGAGGGGGAGCTCATACGTGAGCAGGTCACGAGTCTCGGAGAGGTACTCCATGTGGTCGAAGCGCCCCCGTCGCTCGGTGCAGAGCTCCATCACCGCGCCGACGTAGTCCTTCGGGACGATGACCTGCGCACGGACGTACGGCTCCTGCACCTCCTCGGGGTCGCGCGGCATGTCCGCCGGGTTGTGCACCTCGACCCAGTCGCCGTTCTTCTCCTTCACGGAGTAGGCAACGTTCGGCGCGGTCACGAGCAGGTCGAGGTCGAACTCCCGCTCGAGCCGCTCACGGACGATCTCCATGTGCAGGAGCCCGAGGAAGCCGCAGCGGAAGCCGAATCCGAGCGCCTGCGAGGTCTCGGGCTCGTAGAAGAGCGCAGCATCGTTGAGCTTGAGCCTCTCGAGCGCGTCGCGAAGCTCCGGATAGTCGTCCGAGTCGGTCGGGAAGAGGCCTGCGAAGACCATCGGCTTGACGTCCTTGTAGCCGGGGAGCGGGGCCGTCGCACCGGCGCGCCGCGTCGTCAGGGTGTCGCCGACACGCAGACGCGACACGTCCTTGAGCCCCGTGACGACGTAGCCGACCTCCCCGGCCTCGAGCGCGTCGACCGGCACGCGCTGTGGCGCCATGAACCCGAGCTCCTCCGCGTCGAAGTCCGTCCCCATCGCCATCGCATGCAGGCCCGCACCGGTCGGGAGCCGCCCGTCGACGACGCGGACGAACGCGATCACGCCGCGGTACTGGTCGTAGCTCGAGTCGAAGACAAGGGCACGGGCCGGGGCGTCCACGACACCCTCGGGCGCCGGGATCCGCTCGACGATCGCGTCGAGCACCTGCTCGACGTTGACCCCCGTCTTCGCGGAGATGCGGACGACACCCTCACGCGACCCGCCGAGCAGCTCGCTCACCTCGGCCGCGGCGCCGTCCGGGTCGGCGGACGGGAGGTCGATCTTGTTGACGACCGGGACGATCTCGAGGTCGTTCTCGATCGCAAGGTATGCGTTCGCGAGCGTCTGCGCCTCGATCCCCTGCGCCGCGTCGACGACGAGCACCGCCCCTTCGCACGCCTGCAGCGAGCGCGAGACCTCGTACGTGAAGTCCACGTGCCCCGGCGTGTCGATCAGGTTGAGCTCGTGGCCCTTCCACTGGACGCGCACCGCCTGCGCCTTGATCGTGATCCCGCGCTCGCGCTCGAGCTCCATCGAGTCGAGCAGCTGGGGCCGGTGCTTGCGCGGGTCGACCGCGCCGGTGGTCTCGAGGATGCGGTCGGCGAGCGTCGACTTCCCGTGGTCGATGTGCGCGATGATCGAGAAGTTGCGGATGTTCTGGGCCGGGCGGCTCACGCGGGAAGAGGGTAGAGCCGGGACGGACCCGGTCGGCGCTCAGTCGCGGCGCAGGCGGCCGGCGACGATGTCCCGGATCTGGCGCGCCTCCGGCACGCGCAGGAGCCAGACCCCGACGGCGTAGACGGCCGTGCCGACGGCGATCGCGACCCCCACCGACACGCACTGCGCCCACAGCGCGGCGCCGAGCAGCTCGTCGAGGACCCACCAGGTCCCGTACGCGGCCGCCGACAGGGCCACGGCCGCCGCGAGCATGCGCAGGATCGCGTCCAGCGTGCGGGCGGCGTCGATGCCGCCGAGCTCGCCGCGCAGCACCCATGCCTGGGCGAGCGCCATGCCCACGGTGCCCGCCACCGTCCCGAGCACCACCCCCGTGACCCCGAGCGGCTTGTAGAGCGCCAGCGCGACGAGCGCGTTGATCGCCAGGTTTCCGGCGCTCAGCGCGGTCGTGAGCCACGGGCGCTGAAGGCTGAAGAACGTGCGCGAGAGGAGCAGGCTCACGCCCTGGGCGGGCAGCGAGAACGCCCACACGACCATCGCCTCGGAGACGAGGTCGGTGGCGCGCCGGTTGAAGGCGCCGCGCTCGTAGACGAGGCGCGTGATCGGCTCCGCGAGGACGGCCATGAAGGCGGCGGACGGGATCAGCGTCAGGAAGATCTGCCGCATCCCGTTCGCCATCGTGTTGCGCAGGTCCGTGTACGCGCCGCGGGCCGCGAAGCGGGCGAGCGTCGGGAACAGGATCGTCGCGATCGCGACCGAGAAGATGCCCTGGGGAAGCATGTAGATGCGGAACGCCTTGTCGATCGCGGCCGGCGCCTGGGTGTTGACCAGCGTGCCGAAGAACGAGTTGACGAGCAGGCTGAAGTTGATGAGCCCGAGCGCGATCGTCACCGGCAACATCAGCTTCAGGACCCGGATGACGTACGGGTTGCGCCAGTTGAGCTCGAGGGTGAAGCGCCCGCCCAGCCCGCGCAGCCACGGCAGCGGGAACAGCAGCTGGACGATCGTGCCGGCGAGCACGCCCCAGGCGTACGCGTAGATGGCCTTGCCCGGGTCGAGGAACTCCGGCAGGACCGCGAGCGAGAGGATGATCGTCCCGTTCCAGAGGACCGGCGCGAACGCCGGCGCCCCGAAGCGCTCGAACGAGTTGAGCATCCCGACGAAGACGCCCTGCACCGCCATGATCAGGACGATCGGGAACATGATCCGCGAGAGCTGGACGGTGAGGTCCTCGAGCACCGGGCCGAAGCCGGGCGCCGCGAGCTTCATGAGCAGCGGCGCGGCGAACCAGAAGACGATCGTCAGCGCCCCGAGCACCATGAAGATCAGCGAGAGGAGGCCCGAGGCGACCTTGAAGGCCTCCTTCTTGCGGTCCTTCTCGAGCAGCTCGGTGAAGACCGGGACGAACGCGCCCTGGAGCGCCGCGTCGGCGAACAGCGCGCGGATCAGGTTCGGGACCTGGAACGCGATCGTGAACGCGGACATCGGGCCCCTGACGCCGAAGAGGCTCGCCGCGTAGATCTCGCGCGCGAGGCCGGCTATGCGCGAGACGCCGGTGGCGAAGGAGAAGAACGCGGTGCTGAGGGCGAGCCGGCGGCCGCGGCCCGCGGCGGTCTCGGCCGCGTGCTCGACGGCGGTGGTCGCGACGGCGCCGGCGGG
>DATENL010000121.1:0-5371 GCA_035275105.1 Thermoleophilaceae bacterium | reverse complement strand
CGGAGAACGGGCCGTACGACGTGCGGGCCGGTCGCGTCGGCGCGACCCGCACGGTGTTGACGCAGGACGCCTACGGCCGCGGGCCGGTGCGCCGCTCGCTGACGACGCTGCGCGGCCTCGTGCGCCACGGCAACTCGGGCGGGCCGATGGTGGATACGCGCGGGCGCGTCGTGACCACCGTCTTCGCCGCGACGCAGGGCGGCGGGCCGGCCGGCGGCTTCGGCGTTCCGAACGCGATCGTGCGGCGCATCCTCGCGAGCGCCTCCGGGCCGGTGGACACCGGCCCGTGCACCCGCTGATCCGGTCGCGGCGGCAGCGTGCCGCTACGCTGACGCGCCAATGGGCAAGACCCTCATCATCGCCGAGAAGCCGTCCGTCGGGCAGGACCTCGCCCGCGTCCTTCCGGGGCCGTTCCAGAAGCACACCGGCGCCGGCGAGCGCACGAACCGCTGGCTCGAGGGCCCCGAGCACATCGTCACGTGGGCGGTGGGGCACCTCGTTCAGCTCGCCGAGCCCGACGAGTACGACGACAAGTTCAAGAAGTGGCGCATGGCCGACCTGCCGATCGTGCCGCGCCACTTCAAGCTCGTCGTGCGCGACGAGCGGTCGCAGAAGCAGATGGCGGTCGTCCGCGACCTCCTCAAGCGCGACGACGTCGACCGGATCGTCAACGCCTGCGACGCCGGCCGCGAGGGCGAGCTCATCTTCAAGTGGGTCATCGAGCAGGCCGGCGGCACGGACAAGCCGATCGAGCGGCTGTGGCTGTCCTCGATGACGAAGCAGGCGATGCGCGACGCGCTCGCCCACCTGCGTCCCGACGAGGAGATGAAGCAGCTCGAGGAGGCGGCGAAGTCGCGCTCGGAGGCCGACTGGATCGTCGGCATGAACGCCACGCGCGCGGCGACGATCCGCCTGCGCTCGTCGTTCGACGGCGCCGTGTCGCTCGGGCGCGTGCAGACCCCGACGCTCGCGATCCTCACCCGGCGCGAGGAGGAGATCCGCGCCTTCAAGCCCGAGAAGTACTGGCTCGTCGACGCGCGCTTCGCGACCGACGACGACCGCCGCTACGGCGGGCGCTTCCACGCGGGCAGCCAGCCGCGCCTGAAGACCGCGGCCGAGGCCGAGGCCATCGTCGCCGCCGTCCGCGGCAAGCGCGGTGAGATCACGAAGCTCGAGAAGTCCAAGCGCACCGAGCGCGCCCCGCTCCTGTTCGACCTCACCTCGCTCCAGCGCGAGGCGAACACGCGCTTCGGCTTCTCGGCGCGCCGCACGCTCGCGGCCGCACAGCGCTGCTACGAGGAGCACAAGGTCCTCACGTATCCGCGCACGAGCTCGCGCTACCTGACGAGCGACATGGTCCCGGAGATCAAGCCGACGGTCGCGAAGGTGGGCGCCGACGGGCCCGAGTACGCCGAGGGCGCGAAGTACGTCGCGGGGCTCGACCTGCTGCCGCTCGGGCGGGTCGTCGACGACGCCAAGGTCGGCGACCACCACGCGATCATCCCGACGAACTCGAACCACAACCTGTCGAAGCTCAACCAGGACGACCGGCGCATCTTCGATCTCGTCGCGCGCCGCTTCCTCGCGGTCTTCCATCCCGAGGCCGTCTTCGAGAACACCCGCATCGAGACGACCGTCGAGGAGCACGTGTTCCGCACCCGCGGCCGCGTCCTGCTCGTGCCCGGCTGGCGCGGCGTCTACGGCGAGCTGCCGGTCGGCGACCGCTCCGCCGCCGACGAGGACGAGGGCGACGACCAGCAGCTGCCGAAGCTCGAGAAGGGCGAGCGGGCCACCGCCCGCGAGGCCGAGTCGCTCGAGAAGGAGACCAAGCCGCCGCGGCGCTACACCGACGCGTCGCTGCTCGGCGCGATGGAGACCGCCGGCAAGCTCGTCGAGGACGATGAGCTGCGCGAGGCGATGAAGGACTCGGGGATCGGCACGCCGGCGACACGCGCGGCGATCATCGAGCGCCTGATCGACGTCGGCTACATCGAGCGCGACGGCCGCGCCCTGGTCGCGACCGAGAAGGGGATCCAGGTGATCCGCCTGCTCGGAGCGCACCCGCTCACCTCGCCCCAGCTCACCGGCGACTGGGAGCGGCGGCTCGGCCTGATCGAGCAGGGCGAGGACAGCCGGCCTTCGTTCATGTCCGACATCGCCAAGTTCACCGAGGAGACCGTCAAGGAGCTCGACAAGCTCAAGGACGTGAAGATCGAACGGGCCAACCTCGGACCGTGCCCGGTCTGTGGCCGCGACGTGATCGAGAACCGCAAGGGGTACTCCTGCTGGAGCAAGGACGACCCCGGCTGTGGCTTCGTGATCTGGAAGAAGAAGGCGGGCAAGATCCTGCCGCAGTCGGTGGTCAAGGAGCTGATGGCCACCGGCAAGACCGAGAAGCAGGTCACGGGCTTCCGAGGCCGGTCGGGCCGCACCTTCCGGGCCAAGCTCAAGCTCGAGCAGAACGACGAGGGCAAGTGGCGCGTCGAGTTCGACGAGGACTGGGCGCGCGAGCCACGGCCGCAGCCGCCGGCCGAGGAGGACGCGAACGGCGCGGCCGCGGAGGCCGCGGCGGGCGGCGACGGCTCGGCGCCGGAGCGCGAGCCACAGAAGACCGCGTAGTCGCGAGCCATGTGGGTGACGATCGGGTCGGGTGAGGGCAGCGGCCTGTCCGTCCGGGTCGAGGGCGAGCGGTTCCTGATCGGCTCGGGCGAGGAGTGCCAGCTGATGGTGCGCGGCGAGCGGATCGAGCCGCTCCACGCCTACTTCGAGGTGCACGACGACGGCAGCGTCTCCCTGCACGACCTCGGGTCGGAGGCCGGCACCTACCTGGACGGCCGGCGCGTCGACCACGTCGCGCCGATCCACGGCGGCGAGGAGATCGTGATCGGAGAGACCGTGCTCACACCCACGGTCGAGGACCCCGACGAGGAGGCGCGCCACCTCCACGAGCACGAGCACGAGGGCGAGCCGGAGGAGCCGGCCCCGGCCGTCAGGGTCCACACCGAGGGCCAGACCGTCGAGGTGGTCCCGGCGCCCGACGATGACGGCGACGGCGAGCCCGACGACCCCGCGACGGTCCGCGTCGTGACCGAGGGCGAGGCGGTCGAGGTCGTCCCGGTCGGCGCGCACCGTCGGCTCGCGCGGATGTCGCGGCGCGCGCTGCTCGCCGCGCTCGCCGCGGCCGCGGTGGCGGCCGGCGTCCTGGTCCTCGTTCTCACGCGCGGAGACGACCGCGAGGACGTGCCGACGCTCGTGCGCCGCGCCACGCCGCAGACCGTCTTCATCAAGGCGGCCGCGCGCGACCGTGCCGAGGGCGGCAGCGGCTGGGTCCTGGACCACAAGCGCGGGCTCGTGGTCACCAACTTCCACGTGGTCAACGGCGCGGAGCGGTTTCAGGTGGGCGTCGCGGACTCTCCGAGGACGGCCCGGCTCGTGGCCGCGGCGCCGTGCGACGACCTGGCCATGCTCCAGGTCGGGGACGAGACGGGGATGCGCGACTTCCCGCTCGGCTCCCAGGACGACGTGGAGCAGGGCGACCCGGTGGTCGCCCTCGGGTATCCCGCGAACGCGAGCCTCGAGGACAAGCTCACGAGCACGACGGGCAGCGTGTCGGTCACGCACACGTCGGTGCGCGTCCCGAGCCCCGACGCCGCGCCGCTCGAGAACGTGATCCAGACCGACGCGGCGCTGAGCCCGGGCAACTCCGGCGGCCCGCTGATCGACCGCCAGGGGCACCTGATCGGCGTGAACACGGCGATCCTCACGAGCCTGGGGAGCTCGCCGGTCAACGGCCAGGGCTACGCGATCGGGGTCGACCGGGTGAAGGAGGTCGCCGAGGCGCTGCGCGACGGCCGCTCGCGGGGCTGGGGCGGGTTTGGCCTGGCGTTCCCGTCCGCGCACGACCTGGCCGCCAAGGGGGCGCCGCCGGGCGTCGTGGCGACCACCCCGGTCCCCGGCACGGAGGCGGCGCGCACCGGCTTCGGCGGCGTCCTGATCACGAAGATCAACGGCGCGCCGCTCGAGCCGACGATGGCGAGCTACTGCGCGGCCGTCAACACGGTCCGAAGCGGCGACAACGCGGTCCTGAGCGTCGTCGAGCGCCCGGGCGCCGCGGCCCGGCTCGTGACGGTCAAGTTCCAGTAGGCGGGAGGTCGTCGAGCACGCGCTCGAGGCGCGGCGGGCCGTCGTCCTCCACGATCGCGACCGTCCCGGGCCAGTACGGGCTCTCCCGGCCGGCGCGCACGAACGCCGGCTCGTGGATCCAGCTCCCGGTGTTGAGCAGGCGGCCTCCGCCGGGGAGGTCCCATTCGCGCGTGTCGTCCCGCGGCCACGGGCCCGAACGATGCGTGTGGCCGAAGAGGACGTGGGCGGAGTCCACTCCCAGGCGCTCGGCCACCGTCGCCATCGCGCGCAGGCCGGTGCGACGGAGCGACGGCCCCGAGAGGTCGGCGGTCATCGGGCCGAGGCCGGTGCGGTTGATGACGCCGACGGTCGCCGGCAGCAGCACTCCGGCCATGAGCCGCGCACCCACGCCGCGGCGGCCGTCGGATCCGGCCAGAAGCTCCCAGGCGCTCGTCGAGCGCCCGGCTCCGATCACGGGGCGGGCGCGACGCGACGACTGCGCGAGGCTGTACGCGAGCGCATACACCGGCCCGACGACGGCCTCGTGGTCGGCCGCGGACCGGATCCCGTCGGAGTACACGGCGCGCGCGCTGACCGCGATGGCCAGCCGCTCGAACGTCGGGAGCTCGAGGTGGCAGTCCAGGTAGTGGCCGTGGGTCGCGTAGACGTCCGGGCGCAGCCAGACGCCGGGGTAGGCGAGGTCGGCTTCCTTCCCCAGCGCCCTTGCGATCAGCTCGAACGGACCCGTGCTCGGGGCGGGTACCGCTGCATCCACGGGCAACGGACCGCTGCGGCCGTCCGTGAGCGGCCAGCTCAGCCGGTGGTCGTGGTTGCCCGGGACGATCGTTATGCGGGCGCCGCCCGCTGCCTGGCCGAGCTCGCGGAAGAACGGCTCGGCCAGCGTCAGGACCCGCGCGAGCCGCGCCTCGCGGAGCTCGAGCGCGTCGCCGAGCAGGACCACGTGGTCGGCGCCGGCGACGCGCTCCATCAGCGCGGCCCGCGGCCCGGGGCGCCGCACGAGGTCGCGGCCGGTGACGGTGCCGAGGTGGAGGTCGGAGACGACGACGGCGCGCACGCGTCCGATCTTCGCAGCGCGGGTAGCCTGCCGTGCGCGTGTCCTCGCTCTTCTGCCGCCACAACCGGTTCACCGCCGACTGCCCGATCTGCTCGAAGGGCACGGTGCTCGACGCCGACAGGGCGGCCGGGCGGAGGCCGCGCCCCAAGCCGGCGGGCGGCGGCTCTCGGCGCG
>DATENL010000120.1:0-2942 GCA_035275105.1 Thermoleophilaceae bacterium | reverse complement strand
GCACCAGCTCGACCGCGGCGCTCCCGGCGGCCCGGACGGCCGCGCAACCGCTGGCCTCGAAGCCCGCCTCGGCGACGCGGTCGCCGGCGAGCTCGACCGCGATCCTTACGCTGTCGCCGCACGCCGCGCCCCCCGCCGTGCCGGCGAACGGGGAGTCGCTCAGGCGACCGCGTCCACGCGGTGCCGCGAGGTGGTCCTCCAGGGGAGAGATCGAGATGTCATGCATGGGGCGAGTCCGTGCGAGCCCGGGGTACGGCGGTGCTGCACGGGAGAATAAAGAGAAAGGGCCCCAGCTTGGCGTTGCCGCCCTCGGGTTGAACCTGCTTCTAGCAAGTTCGGGTGCCCTCCGGAACGGGCCACGACCCGCCCCGAGCCGGGCTCCCTATCCCGTTGTGTTGGCTCAACATGGTGAGCGGACTGACGGACAAGCTCGGGCCACGCCCCACGCTAGCGCCCGCTCGCCAGCGCGTCGACCACCTCTTCGACGTCGCCGAACGGCCTCTGCTCACCGCTCGCCATGTCCTTGATCTCGATCGTGTCCTCGCCGACGATCACGACCGCGCGCGCGCCGATGCGGTCGGCGTGCTTGAACTGGCCCTTCAGCGACCGGCCCGCCTGCTCGACCTCCGCGGCGACGCCTGCCTCGCGGAGGTGCGTGGCCACGAGGAAGGCACCGCTGCCCGAGCTGGCGTCGACGACGTAGACCGGCGCCTCGCGCTCCGGCTGGACCTCGCTCGCCAGGAGGATCCGCTCGACGCCGGCCGCCCACCCGACGCCGGGCGTCGCGGGCCCGCCGAGCATCTCCACGAGGCCGTCGTAGCGGCCGCCGCCGCCGAGGGCGCTCTGGGCGCCGAGCTCGGTGCTCTCGACCTCGAAGACGGTGCGCGTGTAGTAGTCGAGGCCGCGCACGAGCGTTCCGTCGACCTCGTAATCGAGGCCGGCGCCGTCGAGCAGCTCGCGGACGGAGGCGAAGTGGTCGGCGTCCTCCGGGCTCAGCCGGTCGATCAGCCGCGGCGCGCCGGCGAGCGCCTCGCGCGTGCCCGGGTGGTCGGAGTCGAACGCGCGCAGCGGGTTGCGGTCGAGCCGGCCGCGGACGTCGTCCGAGAGCTGGCCCTCGCGCGCACGCAGGTGATCGCGCAGCTCGTCGGAGTAGGCGCGGCGAGTGTCCGCGGTGCCGAGGCTCGACACGCGCACGCGCACGCCCCGCGCGCCAGCCCACTCGAGCAGCTCGACGAGCAGCAGAATCGACTCGGCGTCGAGCGACGGGTCGTCGGAGCCGAGCGCCTCGAGCCCGACCTGCGTGAACTGGCGGTAGCGGCCCGCCTGCGGCGCCTCGTAGCGGAAGAACGGGCCCCAGTACCAGAGCTTCACGGGCTGGGCCCACTTGTGCATGCCGTGCTCGACGTAGGCGCGGCAGACGGAGGCGGTGCCCTCGGGGCGCAGCGTGAGCGAGCGCCCGCCCTGGTCGTCGAAGGTGAACATCTCCTTCTCGACGACGTCTGTCGTCTCGCCGACGCCGCGCTCGAACAGCTCGGTGGCCTCGAAGGCCGGCGTCTCGATCGGCCCGTAGCCGGCGCGCCCGAGGATCCGCTCGGCGGCGCGGGTGAGCTCGAGCCGCGCGCGGCCGTCGTCGGGCAGCACGTCCCGGGTGCCGCGCGGCGCCTGGATCTTCTCGGCCACCGGGTGTGAAGCTACCGGGCGAGCTCGACGAGGAACGGATTGCTCGCCCGTTCGGCACCGAGGCTCGTGATGCCCATGTGGCCCGGGTAGACGGTCGTCGCCTCGGGCAGGGAGTCGACCAGCGAGCGGATCGACTCGAGCAGCGTCGGCCAGTCGCCGCCGGGAAGGTCCGTGCGGCCGACGGAGCCCTGGAAGAGCACGTCGCCGGAGAAGGCGGCCTCCTCGTCGGCGATCGAGTAGGTCACGTGGCCCGGACTGTGGCCGGGCGTGAAGATCACGTCGATCTCGAACCCCGCGAGCTCGAGCGTCTCGCCGCCCGCGACGGTGTGCTCGGCGTCCCAGCTCTCGAACGGCCCGAGGTCGGGCCACGGGACGAAGCGGTTGATGTCGGCCAGCACCGGCTTCTCGATCACCGGCACCCAGACCGGAGCGCCCGTGGCCTTCGCCACCGGCGCCACCGCGCCGACGTGATCGATGTGCGTGTGCGTGAGGAGGATCGCCTCGACCGTCACGCCGAGCGCCTCGACCGCGGCGAGGAGCTTGGGCGCCTCGTCGCCGGGGTCGACGAACAGTGCGCTGTCCGACCCGTCGCGGCGGATCACGTACGTGTTCTCCATGAACGGGCCGACCGTGAACTGGCGAACGTCCATGGCGGGTCAGGCTACCGCGCCGAGCCGGACTGCTTCTGCTTCTGCCGCTGGCGGCGGTTGTAGAGGAAGCGGTCGGTGTAGTAGCTCATCGGCAGGTAGAGGAGCACGAGCACGGACCCGAGCGCGACGGCCTGCGGAATGGGGCGGCCGAAGATCACCACCACGGCGACGGCGAAGATCGCCGCCGAGATGGCGGCGCGGTTCAGGGCGCTGCGCCACGTCGGTGGCCGGTCGAAGCGGTTGGCGCGGCGCTCGCGCGCAATCTTGCGCGCCTCGACCTGCGTCTGGGGCCTTCGTCCGGTGCGGCCGCGCGCCTCGATGGTCCCGGCCTGGGTGCCGCGGTGCTTCCCCTTGCGCTTTCGCTTCGTCTGGGCCATCCGTCAGAGCCGAAGTGAGCGTAACGCGTTCTCGATCACCTGACGGTTGGGGTCGAAGTCGCGGAGCGGGAGCTCGGGCGGCAGGCCGGCCAGCGCCTCCGCCGGGGCGAGCCCGACCAGCTCGAGCTCCGCCACCGGCGCGCGCGCCGCGACGCGGGCCACGAGGTCGGCGAGCGGTGCCGCGAGGTGGTCGTGGACGTTAAGCGAGACCTGCGCACGGCCGCGGTGCGGCAGG
>DATENL010000119.1:0-8661 GCA_035275105.1 Thermoleophilaceae bacterium | reverse complement strand
GAGCTCCACGGGCCGGCGCCCGGCCCCGGCGCGCCGGTAGCGCCGCCACTCGCGAAGCCCGCGGAGGCGCCCTCGCAGCGGGGCGAGCGTCCGGTCGGTGACACCGGCGTAGACGACGTAGCCGAGGTCGTAGGCGACCATGGCGGCCCCGTAGCGGGCGAGGAGCCGGCGGTCGGCGTTCTTCGCCAGCGTCCTGACGCGGTTCAGCCCGACGTGGAAGTACTTGAGGTCCGATCCGTGGGCGGTGGTCGCGCCGTGGTGGTGGTGGACGATCGCCCCCGGGGCGTAGACGCAGCGCCAGCCGCGCATCTGCGCGCGCCAGGAGAGATCCGCGTCGTCGAGCGCGAAGAAGTAGCTCTCGTCCATCCCGCCGACGTCGTCGAGCATGCGGCGGCGGTGGAGCGCCGCGCCGCCGCAGGCGCCGAACACCTCGACCGGCTCGGTCTCGCTGGCGGACGGGGGCGCGCCCAGGAGCCGGTCGAACGCGATCCCGAGGCGGTCGACGCCGATGCCCGCCGAGTTGATCGTCCCGGCGTCGTCGGCGAAGCGCATCTGCGCGGCGACCGAGCCGACGTCGTCCCGGTCGCCGGCCGCGGCCAGCATCGCGCTGACGGCGTCCGGCTCGACGATCACGTCGTTGTTCACGAGCATGACCCACTCCCCGCGCGAGCGGCGGATCCCCTCCGACGCGCCGGTCGGGAAGCCGACGTTCTCCGGCAGCTCGACGACGAGGGCGTCGGGGGCGGCCGCCCGGATCGCGTCGCCGGAGCCGTCCCCGGAGCCGTTGTCGACGACCACGACCTCGGTCGGCTCGCCCAGCACCGCGAGCGCCTCGCGAAGGGCCGCGAGGCAGGCGCAGGTCATCTCCGGCCGGCGGTAGTTGACGACGATCGCGGACAGTCGCGGAGCCGGCATTCGGCGACCCATCGTAGATTGCGGCGCGCGATGCGCCTCGAGATCGTGATCGTCAACTCCACCGGTGGGCGCGAGCTGCTGCGCGCCTGCCTGCGCTCGCTTGCCGACCACCCGGCGCGCTCGGGCGACTCGCGCGTCTGGGTGGTGGACAACGCGAGCACCGACGGCGCGGTGGAGATGGTCCGCGACGAGTTCCCCTGGGTCCGGCTGGAGCCGCTCTCGTGGAACGCGGGCTTCTGCATCGCGAACAACGTCGCGCTCCGCGAGGTGGTCGCCGACTACGTGCTCGTCCTCAACCCCGACACCGAGATCAGCGAGGGCGCGCTCGACCACATGATGGAGGTGATGGACGCCCGGCCGGACGTCGGGATGGCCGGCTGCCGGCTCGTGATGCGCGACGGCACCTTCGACCAAGCCGCCAAGCGCTCGTTCCCGACGCCGCTCGGCGCGCTCGCGTACTTCCTCAGGATCGGCCGCTGGCGGCGCGCCCCGGCCTGGCTCAAGCAGTACAGCGCCCCGGAGCTGGGGGAGTTCGAGTCGGGCCCGGTGGACTCGCTGAACGGCGCGTTCATGCTCGTCCGCCGCGAGGCGCTCGAGCAGGTCGGGCTCCTCGACGAGGCCTACTGGCTTTACATGGACGACCTCGACTGGTGCTTCCGCTTCCACCGCGCGGGCTGGGGCGTCTGGTACGACGGCAGCGTCTCGGTGCTGCACGTCAAGGGCGGGACGACCGTGCACGAGCGCCGCAGCGGCCGCCACCGGGGCCTGCGCCACAACGTCGCCTTTCACCGCTCGATGGGCCGCTTCTACCGCAAGTTCTACGCCGGCCGGAACCCGCTCTTCGACGTGGCGATCTACCTGGCCATCGCCGCGAAGCTGGCGGTGGCGATCGCGCGCAGCACGGTGGCCCGGCGCAGCCTGGTCTGAGCCGCTAGCGCGCCCGGCTCGACTTCTTGCAGCCGCCCGAGGTGCTCTTCGCGCAGCCCTCGGCCGCGCGGGCGGCCTTCTGGTAGGCCCCGTACGCGGGAACCGCGAAGACGCCGCTGCTGGTGTACCTCAAGAGGCCCGAGTACTCGAACTCGTTGCGGCCCTTATACGACGTCGCCCCGATGTACCAGAACGCCCGCTCGAGCTTGTACTTGTTGCGGAACGAGCTCGCGCTCAGGGTCTTGTACGCCTTGGCGAGCCGCTGCGCGGCGCCGGACTGCGTGGTGATGAAGCCGGACATGTAACCCGTCGTGTAGCCGGGGTTGGCCTTCCCCTTGGCCGCCGGCCAGGTGATCTCGGTCAGGTAGATCGGGACCCCGCTGGCTCCGTGCGCGTTGAGCACGTCGCGGAAGCGCTTGACCAGCGTCGGGATGAAGTCTGGGCTCCCGGCGTAGCCCTGGAGCGTCGCGACGTCGAAGTTCTTGCCGAGGCCTGCCCAGCGGTAGATCTTGTCGAGCGAGCGCCACGAGTCGATCGAGAGGGCCGCCAGCACCACCTTCGCTCCCGGGTCGGTCGAGTGCACGGTCTTGTACGCCGCCTTGAGCAGCGTCACGTAGTCGCGCGCGTCCTGCTGTCCCCACTTGCGCGTGAACGGCTTCCGGTACCAGTGGAAGGCGATCTCCGGCTCGTTCCAGATCTGCCACTCGCGAATCGGCCGCTCGGGCAGGTTCTTGTGCTGCTTCCAGAAGGCGCCGTCCGGTCCGTAGCGCTTGATCGCCGCGCGCAGGAAGGCCGTGTAGCCGCTCGTGCCCTTCGGAGGCGACGACACGGCCTCGTGATACTTCCTCGCCCAGACCGGGGCGTACTCGACCACGGGGAGGATCTTCATCCCGTGCGTGACCGCGTAGGTGACGATCGCGTCGTTGCGGGTCCACTTGTACGGCGCGCCCGCGGTCTTCTGGGCCAGGTCCCAGTTGAAGAGGACCCGCACGGACTCCGCCCCGGCGCTGGCGAGCTTGTCCCAGTGCGCCTTCTGGACGCGCGCCGGCTGCACCTCGATGTTCCCGGACGTGTTGACGCCGAAGAAGCCCTCCGGCACCCTGCGCGCGGCCTGAGCCGGGCCCGCCGTCAGGGCGAGCACCGCGAAGAGGGCCAGCGCGGCGCGAATAAGGACGGTTCCCCTCACCCACGCCAGCATAGGCGGATCCACTCGGTTTGTCGCAGGTTCCCCCTGCAAGGTTTGTCGCAGGCGTCCGGATCGCAGTTCTATAGTTCTCGAACCGCTCATGAGGCAGCGCTCGTTCATCTCCCTCGCGGCGGCCCTGGCCTTCCTGCTGATCGGCTCCGTCGCCGTGTACGCGTACGACTCGGCGCAGGACGACCGCATCGCCAAGGGCGTGAAGGCGGGCGGCATCGGCATCGGTGACATGAAGACAGTCGACGCCCGCGAGAAGTTGCGGCATCGGCTCACCGAACGCCTCAGCCGGCCGATCTACGCGACCTACCACGGCGAGAAGTTCAGGTTGACGGCCGCGGAGGCCAAGCTCCGGATCGACATCGACGGGATGGTCGACGAGGCGCTCGAGGAGAGCCGCGGTGGCAACGCCGTCACGCGGACGGTCCGCGCGATCGTCGGCGGGAAGGTCGACGCGGACGTGCCGGTCCAGGCGAGCTACTCGAAGGACGCCGTCGATCGCCTGGTCAAGCGCGTCGCGAGCGGGCTCAACCGGCCCGCGCAGGACGCGTCGCTCGACTTCTCGACCGGCACGCTGAAGAGCGTCAAGGCCAAGAAGGGGCGCGAGGTCAGGGAGGATCCCCTGCGCAGCGACGTGCAGCACGCCCTCGAGCAGCCCGACGGCGACCGCAACGTGGGCGTCTCGGTGGAGTCCACGATGCCGAAGATCACCACGCGGAACCTCGTGAAGAAGTACCCGACGGTGGTCGCCATCGACCGCACCACGCACACGCTGACGCTCATGAAGCGCCTGCACGTGGTCAAGACCTACCCGATCGCGGTGGGCATGGCCGGGCTCGAGACGCCGGCCGGGACCTATCCGGTGGTCGACAAGCAGATCAACCCGGTCTGGCACGTGCCGAACAGCGACTGGGCCGGGGACCTCGCCGGCCGCGTGATCCCGCCGGGCCCGGACAACCCGATCAAGTCGCGCTGGATCGGGATCACCGGAGGCGCCGGCATCCACGGCACCGTCGAGACCGGCTCGCTCGGCACGAACGCCTCCCACGGCTGCATCCGGATGGCGATCCCGGACGTCATCGACCTCTTCGACCGCGTCCCCTACGGGAGCACGATCTTCATCCACTAGATGACCGGTAGCGGACGCGCGTGGAGCTACGGCGCGTCCGGGCCGATCGCCTCGATCGGGACCTCCTCCCAGCCGTCCGCGGCCAGAGAGGCCTGCCGACCGGTGTGTCGAATGCAGAGCGTGCCGATGAAGATCCCCCGCGTTCTCTTGCGCATCACCGCGTACCACATGGTCGACGCGTCGCTGGGCCCCTGGATCGGGTGCCACGGCGCGACCGGGGTGTCGTCCTCGTCCACGAGCCCGGCGTCCGCGAGCTGCCGCGCGGTGGCCACGCGGCCCGCCTGAACGTCGATGAAGAACGAGCCCATCGCCGGCGAGGGTAGGTGGACGGCGGACCTCGCGACCTTCGACGCGTCCCTGCGCGCGCGCGGGATGGCGGAGAAGACCCGGCGCGCCTACGGCGTCGACCTCCAGCAGCTGGCCGACTGGGGCGCGCGCCAGGAGCTCGGGCCGCGCGACGTCGACCCTCGCACGCTCCGGCGCTTCGCCGGCGTCCTCTCGGAGCGCGGCATGTCGCGCTCGACGATCGCGCGCAAGCTGGCGTCGATCCGCAGCTTCTACCGCCACCTGGTCGAGCGCGGCTCGATCGAGGCCAACCCCGCCGACCTGGTCGCGACGCCCAAGAAGGACCAGTACCTGCCGCGCGTGCTGCGGGCCGACGAGGTGGGGGCGCTGCTCGAGTCGATCCCCGGCTCGACGCCGCTCGAGCTGCGCGACCGCGCGATGTTCGAGCTCGCCTACGCGGCCGGGCTCCGGGCGGAGGAGATCGTGAACCTCGACGTGGGCGACGCGGACCCCGACGCCGAGGAGCTGCGGGTGACGGGCAAGGGGGGGAAGACCCGCGTCGTGCCGGCGGGCGAGCCCGCCTGGCGCGCCATCGACGACTACCTGTCGCGTGGCCGCTCGCAGCTGGCGGCCGCTGAGGGCGGCGGGCCCGGCGGGCGCACCGAGGCCGCCCTCTTCCTCTCGCGCCGCGGCCGGCGGCTCTCCACCTCGGACGTCCGGCGGCGCCTGCGGCTGTCCACGCGGCGCGCCGCCACCGGCGCCGGCGTCTCCCCGCACACGCTGCGGCACTCCTTCGCCACCCACCTGCTCGAGGGCGGCGCCGACCTGCGCGCGATCCAGGAGCTGCTCGGCCACGCGAGCATCAGTACGACCCAGACGTACACTCGGATAGAGTCGGGACGGCTTCGTAAGGCGTACTCCAGAGCACATCCGCGCGCTTAGGCAGGGACTGGGCAATGGCTATCGAGAGCAGCGTCAAGGCGATAGAGCTGAAGGAGCTCTGGCGCCGCTACAAGGACTCGGGCGACGCGCGTGCGCGCGAGCAGCTCGTGCTGGCGTTCTCGCCGCTGGTCAAGTACGTGGCAGGGCGGATGTCCACCGGCCTCCCGGCACACGTCGAGGAGGCCGACCTCATCTCCTACGGCCTGCTGGGCCTGATCTCCGCGATCGAGCGCTTCGACCCGAGCCGCGAGATCAAGTTCGAGACCTTCGCCATGACGCGCATCAAGGGCTCGATCATCGATGAGCTCCGCTCCCTCGACTGGGTCCCGCGCTCGGTCAGGGCGAAGGCGCGCGAGATCGAGAAGGCGAACGCGAAGCTAGAGCACCAGCTGCACCGCGCGCCCACGGACGCCGAGGTGGCGGCCGAGCTCGAGATGTCGATCGAGGACTTCCAGGACGCGCTGACCCGGATCTCCAACTCGTCGGTCGTCGCCCTCGACGAGCTCTGGACCCTGTCGGACGCGTCGGGCGACCAGGTCTCGCTCCTCGACACGATCCAGGATCCCGACGCCGTCGACCCCGCCGCCGCGCTCGACGTCACCGAGACGAAGGACCGGCTGGCCGAGGCGATCGCGCGCCTGCCCGAGCGCGAGAAGCTCGTCGTCGCCCTCTACTACTACGAGAACCTGACGCTCCGCGAGATCGGCGAGGTGCTGGGCGTGACCGAGTCGCGCGTCTCGCAGCTGCACACCAAGGCCGTGCTGCGCCTCAAGTCGGCGCTCCAGTCCGAGCAGGACTAGCCGAACGGGTTATCGTGCCCTCTCCGGCGAGGAGAGGAGAGGGATGCCCAGGACGGAGGCCGACAAGATCCGCAACGTGGCGCTGGTTGGCCACCGAGGCAGCGGAAAGACCTCGTTGAACGAGGCGATCCTGTTCCAGGCGGGTGCGGTCAACCGCCTTGGCTCGGTGGCCGACGGCACGACAGTCTCCGACTCCGCACCGGACGAGAAGTCACGCGAGATGTCGATCTCCTCCGCGCTGTCGTCGTTCGAGTGGGACGGCCGCAAGATCAACCTGATCGACACGCCGGGCGAGCCGAGCTTCCTGGCGGACGCGCTCGCCGCGCTGCGCGTGAGCGAGGGGGCCGTGTTCGTGGTGAACGCGGTGATGGGCGTCGAGGTCAACACCGACCGGCTCTGGCAGCGCGCCGCCGAGCTGGGGCTGGCGCGGCTCGTCTTCATCAACATGCTCGACCGCGAGCGGGCCGACTTCTTCCGCTCGCTCGAATCGCTCAAGTCCGCCTTCGGCCCGCACGCCGTGGCCACCGAGATCCCGATCGGCTCCGAGCACGAGGTCTCCGGCGTGATCGACCTGATCGACATGAAGGCGTACACCTACGACGGCGCCGGGCGCGACAACTGCACCGAGATCCCGATCCCCGAGGAGCTCCAGGCGCAGGCCGAGGAGTACCGCGAGAAGCTGATGGACGAGGTCGCCGAGAACTCCGACGAGCTGATGGAGCGCTACCTCGAGGGCGAGGAGATCTCCCACGAGGAGCTCGTGACGACGCTCAAGAAGGGCGTGACCGAGGGGCACCTGTTCCCGGTGACCTGCGGGGTCGCCACGAAGAACCTGGGCACCAACCGGCTGCTCGACGCGTTCGTCGAGGACCTGCCGTCGCCGGTCATGCGCGGCGCGGTCGAGGCCGGCGACCAGCAGCTCGAGCCCGACCCGGACAAGCCGATCGTCGCGTTCGTGTTCAAGACGCTCGCCGACCCGTTCGCGGGCCGCATCAACCTCTTCCGCGTCTACCAGGGGACCGTCAAGGCGGACTCGCAGGTCTACAACTGCCGCGCGCACGTGAAGGAGAGGGTCGGCCAGCTGCTGCTGCCGCAGGGCAAGGACACGAGCCAGACCGACGCCTTCGGACCCGGCGACATCGGCGCCGTGGCGAAGCTGAAGGAGACGCACGCGGGCGACGTGATCGCCGCGAGCGACGGCGACTACGCGCTGTCGATGCCGCCGCTGCCCTCGCCGGTCATGGCGTTCGCGATCGAGCCCAAGACGAAGGGCGACGAGGACAAGGTCTTCACCGCCCTGCGGCGGCTCCAGGAGGAGGACCCGACTATCGACCTTCACCGCGACGCGCAGACCGGCGAGCAGATCGTCGCCGGGCTGTCGCAGGTGCACGTCGAGGTGATCGTCGACCGGATGAGGGAGCGCTTCGGCGCCGAGGTGAACCTCAAGCCCCCGCGGGTGCCCTACCAGGAGACGATCAAGGGCAAGGCGAAGGCGCAGGGCCGCTACAAGAAGCAGACCGGCGGCCGGGGCCAGTTCGGCGACTGCCACATCGAGATCGAGCCGCTCCGGCACGGCGAGGGCTTCGAGTTCGTGAACGCGATTAAGGGCGGCGTGATCCCGTCGGGCTTCATCCCGGCGGTCGAGAAGGGCGTCCGCGAGGCGATGGCGTCCGGTGTCGTGGCCGGCTACCCGCTGAAGGACCTCCGCGTGCGGCTGTACGACGGGTCGTACCACACGGTCGACTCGTCGGAGATGGCGTTCAAGATCGCCGGCTCGATGGCGTTCAAGCAGGCGGCCGAGCAGGCGAGCCCGACGCTGCTCGAGCCGATCATGACCGTGACGGTGTCGGTGCCCGAGGACTCGGTCGGCGACGTGATCGGCGACCTCAACGGCCGCCGCGGCCGTCCGCTGGGGATGGAGCCGAAGGGGTCGATGACCGAGGTGAAGGCCGAGGTGCCGATGGCGGAGATGCTCAGCTACGCCCCCGACCTGCGCTCGATCACCGGCGGCCAGGGCGACTACACGATGGACTTCGCCCGCTACGAGGAGGTCCCGGCTCACCTGGCCCAGAAGGTCATCTCGGCCGCCCAGGAGGAGGCGGAAGCCGTAAAGGCGTAGGCGCCCCGTCGGGCGCTCCGTAATTGCGGCTTTTTCCGCCGCAAACTGCGGCGCACGCCTCGATAAAGTCGAGACGCCGATGAGGAAGGAAGTCCGACCCGGCCTCGAGGAGATCGTGTGCGACGTCTGCGGGCGCACGATGCTCAAGGGCGAGCGCGCCGAGCCGTACCTGGCTCCGGGCGGGCAGCGCATGCTCGTATGCGAGCTGTGCACCGACCGCGCCTACGCCGAGGGCTGGATCCGGGAGTCCGCGCACGACGAGCTGCCGGCGTCGAGCCGCCGCCACGAGCCGCGCCGGTCGCTGCTCGGGCGGATGCGCCGCGGGCGCGAGCACGCGCCGGCCACGAAC
>DATENL010000118.1:0-15808 GCA_035275105.1 Thermoleophilaceae bacterium | reverse complement strand
CTTCGGCAGGCCGTCGGCCGCCGTCACGCCCGTCCAGCGCGCCAGGCGCGCGGCACGACCCGCGGGCGCCGCGGCATGCCGCTCGATCGCCTCCTCGTAGGTCTCGAGCACCTCGCCGGTGACGGTCTCCCAGCCGAACCGCCGAGCGCGCTCACGCGCGGCCAGCGCCATCCGCGACCGCCGCTCGGGATCAATCGCCAGCGCGAGCAGCGCCTCGCCCAGCGCCGCGGGATCGGCGGCCGGCACGAGCAGGCCGTCGACGCCGTCGCGCAGCACGTCGCGATAGCCCGCGATGTCCGAGCACACGACCGGAGTGCCGGCGGCGAACGCCTCCGTGAGCACCATGCCGAAGCTCTCGCCGCCCAGCGACGGCGCGCACACCAGGTCCGAGGCGTGCAGCAGGCGCCACTTCTCGTCCTCGCTCACGCGACCGCGGACGTCGACGCCCTCGCGATCGAGCAGGTATGGCTCGACCTCCTCCTCGGTGGCGCCGGCCACCGTCAGCCGCGCGTGCACGCCGGCGGCGCGCAGCGCCTCGAACGCCCGCAGCAGCACGGGGAGCCCCTTGCGCTCCTCGGCGCGGCCGACGAACAGGAGCCGGAGGTGGTCGGCCGCCGGCTTCGGCCCGGCCGGCGCGGCCGACAGGTCGACCCCGTTCGGAACGATCCGGTAGTGGCCGCCGCAGAAGCGCTGCGCCGTCCAGCGCGCGGCCTCGGAGACGGCGATCCGCGCGTGCAGCTTCGAGTACAGCCGGCGCGCGTTCAGGACGTTCGCGGCGATCCCGTTCGAGACCGGGTTGGAGGAGTAGGCGTGGAAGGTGCCGACCAGCGGCAGGCGCGCGTTCTCGACGGCGAACCAGCTCGCCACGGCCCCGTTCGGCTCGTGCACGTGGAAGACGTCGAAGCTCGGGTCGCGCAGGGCCCGGCCGAGGACGCTGGTCGAGTACGGCGACACGCAGACGTTCGACACCGCGCCGTTCATCGGGATGCCGAGGGTCCGCCCGAGCGAGACGAAGTGATCGGGCAGCTCGCGCGCCTCCGGGCGCGCGCCCTTGTGGATCGCGCGACCGAGGCGATCGTCCGGGTCGTACGGAGCAAACAGGCGAACGTCGTGACCGCGGCGAAGCAGCTCGTCAGCGATCCCCTCGACGTGCCTGCCGACCCCGCCCGGATACGTATACGAATACGGGGAGACCAGCCCTATGCGCACCGTGGGGATCCTAGCCCACGGGGTCGGCGGCGACACGAGATTTCTCGGCACGCCGGATGGCGCGTGGACGCTCGCCGTTCCCCGCGCCGGGCCGCGCCCGCGCGTAGCCGGTGGCGAGCAGCAGCAGGAACAGCCCGGCCTCGAAGATCAGCGGGCCCGAGTCGTTCGCCAGCGCGCCGACCACGGTCGCCGCGAACGCGCCCCAGATACCCGCCATGAAGGCGGGCTCGTCCCGGAGCGCCGCGAAGACCTCGTGGCGTCGCTTCACCCCGAAGTAGAAGGCGACCATCCCCAGCACGACCGTGATCGCGGTCGTGACGCTGGCGAGGCCGTTCACCGAGATGATCAGCCGCCGCTTGACGATGTCGAAGAGGTCGGCGGGGCCGCCCCCATGCACCACCGAGCGGGTGAGGTGCGCGCCGCCCGCCGTGAGCAGGTCGAGCGCGACGAGCCCCAGCACCGCCGCGAACGGCACCAGAACCGCGATCGCGACCGCCCGCCGCGTGGGCGGCCGGCCGAGCGCCGCCAGGAAGGCGGCCGCCCCGCCCGCGCCGAGCGTGATCACCCCGCCCACGTCGGCTCCCAGGCGTCCCGAGCCGATCACCACGGCGGCCACCAGGCACCCGATCGCGAACCCCCAGCGCGTGTAGCGCCGAGGCAGCGCCGACAGCAGCGCCCCGAGCCCGAGCAGGACCTCGAGCGCCAGCAGGATCTCGAGCTCGTTGCCGATCCCGAAGAAGCGCGCTCCGCCCTTCGGGTTCGGCCCGGCGAGCGACGCCCCGATCAGCGGCGAGCCGCGCGCCAGGTCGATCGCGTGCGCCGCGAAGACGAACGCGGCCGGCACCGCCGGGGCGACCGGCCAGCGGACGAAGCGGTCCACCAGCGCCCCCAGGCCGAGCGAGCCGAGCGCGAGGATCGCAAGCTCCGCGGTACGCGTGGGCAGCACGTACGCGGTGAACAGGGCGACCCCCGGCATCCAGAGCACTCCGAGGAAGCCGATCCGCAGCGCCGAGTCGACGCCCGGCCGGCCGCGCGAGAGCCCCAGCGCGAGCGCGAGCCCGCAGAAGCACAGGAACCAGGTGTTGATCGCGAGCGGCCGCCGTCCGAGGACCACGTCGAGCCGCGCCATCCGGGCCCGCACCTCCTCGGGATCGCCGTCGGCACGGCTCTCGATGACGCGTCCCTGCATCTTCTCGGGGACGTCGATGCCCAGGTAGTCGAGGACGGTCGGCGCGTAGTCGGTCGCCGCGACCAGGCCCAGCCTGCGCGTGGTGGGCGACCACATGACGTCGCCCGAGGCGCCCGGCCCGAGCATGCCGCTCGGCAGGAGCCTCAGCACGCCCGCCGGTGGCGCGCGAACGATCAGGATCAGGTCGTCCGGCCGCCGCCCGGCCAGCACGCCGTCGAGCGCCGCCAGCCCGGCCTCGTCGCTCGGGAAGCGCGCCACCAGCACGTCGGAGCGCTCCCACAGCCGCAGCGCGCGCCGGGCGAACGTCCCGACGGTGCCGAGCGACACGCGCTCGATGTGGCCGCGGCGGTTGGCGGCGACGATCGCCTCCGTCTGCTGGAAGCCGGAGACGCCGACGTAGCCGACCTTCCGCCCCGCCCGCTGGAGCGTCGAGCCGAACAGCCCGGGGATCACGTCGCCGGGCGCGTCGAGCGCGCGGCGGCGGGCGAGCCTGAACCCCTTGATCCGTCCGTCGCCGCCGTTCAGGAGCCGCAGGTCCAGGCGCTTCAGCGGATCCCCGTACGCGTGGTTGGCGATCCGCGAGCCCTGCGAC
Source organism: Thermoleophilaceae bacterium (assembly GCA_035275105.1). Classification (GTDB taxonomy): domain Bacteria; phylum Actinomycetota; class Thermoleophilia; order Solirubrobacterales; family Thermoleophilaceae; genus AC-37. The sequence goes on along the minus strand of DATENL010000118.1, from coordinate 12,818 downwards.
ATGTCGAGCAGCATCTGGCGCTTGGCGAACGCGCCGATCGTGGGGCTCGTCACCCCGTAGGAGAAGTCCCGCTCGGCGAGGTCGAAGAGCAGTGGCATCTTCGGCGCCGGCTGCGTGGGCACGAAGCCGATCAGCGCCCGCGAGCGCGCATCGGCGCCCGACGCCGCCGCAAGCACGGCGGCGAGCACGGCCACCACGACGGCGATCCGACGCCCGGCGGCGGGAACGCAGCGCATTTCTAGACTCTATGCAGGGTGTCGGGCCGCTATTTCGTCAAGTTCACGTTCCTGAAGCTCGACCCGGCGTGGCGCCGGCTGGACCCGGACGACCGCGCTCGCGGGAAGCGCGAGTTCGCGGCGGCGGTCAACGACTTCGCCGAGGACCACTTCGTGCGCGCCTACTCGCTGGTGGGCACGCGCGGAGACGCCGACCTGATGCTGCGGATGGCCGCGCCGCGGCTGGAGCCGATCCACGACCTCCACGTGCTGCTCAACCAGAGCGGGCTCATGCGTTACGCCGACACGAGCCACTCCTACCTGGCGATGACGAAGGAGTCGGTCTACTCCGACGAGCCTCAGCCGCTCGCGCCGCGCGAGGGCTCGGAGCGCCGGTTCCTGATCGTCTACCCGATGTGGAAGAAGCGCGACTGGTACCAGCTCCCGGCCGAGGAGCGGATGCGGATCATGCGCGGCCACATCGAGGTCGGTCGCCGCTACGGGACAATTGAGATAAACACCGCCTACTCTTTCGGGCTCGATGACCAGGAGTTCGTCGTGTCGTTCAACGCGGACGACCCCGGCGAGTTCCTCGACCTGGTGCAGGAGCTGAGGGGAACCGAGTCGAGCGCCTACACGCTTTCGGAGACGCCCATCTTCACCTGCATCTCGGCCACCGTCGAGCGCGCGCTCGATGCTCTCGACGGCCAGCCGGTAGCCGCACACGCCACTACCGCCTAACGAGATGAGCGAGAACGGACACCGACCGGACCGGATCGCCGGCGACGACGAGATCCGCGACATCACGGTCATCGGGGCCGGCCCCGTCGGCCTGATCACGGCCTTCTGGGCGGGCATGCGCGAGGCGAGCTCGCGGATCGTCGACTCGCTGCCGGAGCTCGGCGGCCAGCTCACGACGCTCTATCCGGAGAAGTGGATCTACGACGTGCCGGGCTACCCGCGGATCATCGCCAAGGACCTGGTCGAGCAGCTCCGCGAGCAGTCGATCGAGCAGTTCGGGGTGCCGGTCCACCTCGAGACCACCGCCGACCGCGTGGAGTACGAGCCCGATCCCGAGGACCCCGAGCGGCAGATCCTGCGGCTGGTCACCGACCGCGGCGACCTCCTCTCCCGCACGATCGTCATCGCCGGCGGCCACGGCGCGTTCGAGCCCAAGAAGCTGCCCGGCTACGACATGACCCCGTGGGAGGGCAGGGGCGCTCACTACCTGGTCAAGGAGAAGTCCGACTTCGCCGGCAAGCGCGTGGTGATCGTCGGCGGGGGCGACTCGGCGTGCGACTGGGTGCTCAACCTGATCGACACCGCCGAGGAGATCACGCTCGTGCACCGGCGCGAGGGCTTCCGGGCGCACGAGGTCACCGTGAAGGAGATCAACGACGCGGCCGAGGCCGGCCGGGTGGACGTGCGCACGCCCTACCAGATCAAGGACGTCGCGGGCGACGACGTGATCGAGCGGGTCACGATCTACCACTCCGAGGACGAGGGCGAGGTCCACGAGATCGACGTCGACGCCGTCCTCCTGCAGCTCGGCTTCAAGACCGCGCTCGGGCCGTTGAAGGAATGGCCGCTCGAGGTCGAGAAGGGCTCGATCAAGGTCGACTCGGTGATGAAGACGTCGATGGAGGCCGTCTGGGCCGCGGGCGACATCACGACGTTCGACGGCAAGCTCAAGCTGATCGCCACCGGCTTCTCGGAGGCGGCGATCGCGGTCGCCCAGGCCATCCACCACATCCGGCCGGAGATGAAGATCCAGCCGAAGTACTCGACCAACACCGGCGTACCGGGCGCGGTCGAGGGCCAGCCGTAGGGCGCGGCGGCCGCTACCGCACCGCGTAGCCGAACGTGTCGCCGCCCTTGGCGACCCCGCCGAAGCTGTCCTGGGAGAGCTCCCTCGCGCCGCTCGTCGAGGGCCCGCCCGCGCTCCCGAGCAGGATGTTGAGGACTCCGACGTCGACCCCCGCCGCCGTGTCCTCGGTCGGCGCGGCGGCCGCCAGGTCGGACCGCCCGTCGCCGTTGAAGTCACCGGCGCCCACGGACCATCCGAAGCGGTCGGCCGCCTCCGGGAGCCCGCCGGCGGCACCCTGGTCGAGCTCCCGCGCGCCCGTGGCGGTCACGCCACCCGCGCTCCCGTTCAGCAGGCTCACGGCGCCCGCGTCGGCGCCGGCGGCGGTGTCCTCGTACGGGGCCCCCACCGCGAGGTCCGAATGGCCGTCGCCGTCGAAGTCGCCGGCGGCGAGGGCGAAGCCGAAGCGATCGCCGGCCTCGACGGCCCCGGAGGCGTTCGACTGGTCGAGCTCGCGGGCGCCCGTGCTCACGATGCCGCCGGCCGAGCCGTAGACGACGTTGACGGCCCCCACCGAGGACCCGCTGGTCCGGCTCTCGTCGGGCGCGCCGATCGCGAGGTCCGCAAAGCCGTCGCCGTTGAACAGCCCCACCGCGAGCGCCCCGCCGAAGCGGTCGCCGCCCTCGGCGCCGCCGCCCGCCTGGCTCTGGGTCATCTGCTTCGCGCCACTGGCGGTGAGGCCGGCGGCCGACCCCGGCACCAGGTTGATCGCGCCCACGTCCCTGGCCTCGCCGGGCGCTCCCACGGCCAGGTCGGACCTGCCGTCGGCGTCGAAGTCGCCCGACGCGAGCGCCTGGCCGAAACGCTCGTGGGCGGCGGTCGCCGCTCCTCCGGCGCCCTCCTGGCCGAAGCTGGTGGCGCCGGTGGCAGTGAGGCCACCCGCGCTGCCGTAGAAGACCGTCACGCGGCCCACGTTCACGAGATCGCCGTTGTCCTCGTAGGGCGCGCCCACGGCGAGGTCGGCGTAGCCGTCGCCGTTGTAGTCGCCGCTCGAGAGCGCGTACCCGAACTGGTCGTCGGGCTCGGCCTCGCCGCTGCCCACCTGGGTGAGCTGCCTGGCGCCGGTGCTCGTGAGGCCGGCGGCGCCGCCGGGCAGCACGTTCACCACGCCCGCCCCGGAGTCCTCGCGCGGGGCGCCGACCGCCATGTCCGCATAGCCGTCGCGGTTGAAGTCGCCGCTTGCGATCGCGGCGCCGAAGCGGTCGTCCGGCTCGGTGGTGCCGCCGGCCGCGCCCTGGAGGAACTGCCGCGCGCCGCTGCTCGACGGGCCGCTCGACGAGCCGCTCGCCACGTTCACCGCGCCGGCGCGCGAGCTCTCGCCGTACGCACCGGCGGCGGCCTCGGCGTAGCCGTCGCCGTTGAAGTCCGCGCTCCCGCCTGACGCGGCGGCGAGGTCGCGGTAGCGGAGCAGCGCCTCGAGGAAGTAGTAGTCGCCGTAGATCAGCCCGCGGTCGTACTCGCCGGCCGGCTTGTTGGAGGTGCCGTGCAGCAGGATCGAGCGGCTGCTCGTGCCCTCGGCCAGGTACGCCGGCGACGAGAGCGACGCGAGCGTCGCCTCGGCCACGCCGAGGTAGCGCCGGCCGCGCAGCGGGTCGGGATCGAGCTGCGCGAGCTCGATCAGGCCCGACGCGGCGACCGCCGCGGCCGAGCTGTCGCGCGGCTCGTTGGGGATCCCGGGCGCCTGGAAGTCCCAGTACGGCACGGAGTCCGCCGGCAGGTGCGCCATGTAGTAGTCGGCCACGCGTCGGGCCGTGTCGAGCATCCGGGAGTCGCCGGTCTCGCGATACGCGAGCGTGAACCCGTACACCGCCCACGCCTGGCCGCGCGACCACGTGGACGAGTTGCTGTAGCCCTGGACCGTCTGCTTGCGCCTCACGGCGCCGGTGTTCTGGTCGAACACGACCAGGTGGTGGGTGCTGCCGTCGGCGCGCACGTGCTCACGCGCGGTGGTCAGCGCGTGCTCGAGGGCGTGTGCCCCGTAGGCCGAGCTGCCGCCGTGCTTCGACGCCCAGTGCAGCAGCTCGAGGTTCATCATGTTGTCGACGATCACCTTGAAGTCCGTCGGGCTGTCGGACGAGGTGTTGTTCCACGAGCGGGTGGCGTGGACGATCGCGCTGTAGCGGGTGTCGAGCGAGCCCGCCGCCGTGAGCACCACCTGGCGGTAGGCGTCGTCGCCGGTCAGCTTCCAGCCGTTGCCGAAGCTGTCGAAGAGCATGAAGCCGAGGTCGTGCGTGGTCCGGTTGGTCTTCTGCGACTCGATCCCGGCCTGGCGCGCCGCGGCCGCCGACCGCCACGCGGGGTCGCGCGTGGCGCGGTACATCATCCAGAGGCTGCCCGGGAAGAAGCCGCTGATCCACCATCCGGCCGGGCGGGTGACCCAGGTGCCGGTCGACCCGATCATGTGCGGGTAGGACCCGGAGGGGACCTCCGCGAGCGTGCGGTTGAGCTGGGACGCCGCGAACTTCAGGTCGTGCGCGACGGCGGCGTCCAGCGGAGCGGCTGCCGCGGGCTGCGCCGCGGTGAGCGCGAGTGCGGCGGCGCACACGACGGCGGGTGCGAGCCAGCGGGCCATCGGGGCCACCCTCTCAGATCAGGGACGCGCCTGCCAGTCACCGCCGCACCCGGCGGCCTCGAGGACCTTGCGCTGCCCGCTTCCGTCGGGCCGCATCGTCCAGAGGCTCGGCTCGGTCACGAACGGCTGGTAGCCGCAGAAGTCGATGGCCCTCGCGTCCGGCGCCCAGATCGGGCGCCGCTCGGTCTGGTCCGTTGCGATGTCGCGCCGGTTCGAGCCGTCGCGCCTGATCACCGCGAGGCTGATCGCGTCGTCGCACGGGCAGTTCACCTGGTCCGAGAAGGCGATCCTGTTTCCCTGCGGCGCCCAGCTCAGCTCCAGGACCGAATGCCCGAACGTGTGGCGCGTCGTGCCGTCCGGGAGCTCCTCCTGCGAGTCGCCGGGCTCGTGCGTGACCTGCACCGGTGCTCCGCCGCCCGGGCTCACGAGGAAGATGTCGGTATCGGTGTACGCGATCGCGTCGCCATCGGGCGACCACTCGGCGTCGCCGAAGTTCGTGTCCGCGCCCGTGCTCGCGACCTGCTGCTCCTGCTTGCCGTTGATCCTGAGCACGAGGAGCGCCGCGCGGTTCGAGCCGTTCACCGGCGGCACCCTTCCAAGCACCGCAAGCCGCTTGCCGTCGGGCGACCAGGAGGGGCGCCACCGATCCACACCGGCGCGCGACACGCGACGCAGGTGCTTGCCGGACGACGACACGACCCAGATCAGCAGGCGGCCCTCGCTGCCCGGCGCGGCGAACGCCAGCGTGCGCCCGTCCGGCGACCAGGCGGGGTCACGCGCACCTGCCTTGTCCACGAGCGGGCGCGCGTCGGTGCCGTCGGGCTTCACGGTCGAGATGCCGGCTGGCGTGGCGTAGGCGATCCGGCCGTTGCGGCCGGGGAACGTCGCCGACGCGGGCGCGGCACAGGCCAGGGCCGCGATAGCGCAGATGATCGTGAGCGCTACGGGCTTCCGTGCCATGCACCCATTGTGGGACAGGAGCCCGTTTAGGTCAAGCGCGTCTCGAGCCGTCCCAGCGTCGGGGATTCGACCACGACCTCGTCGCCGGGCTTCAGCCAGACGTGCGGCTGGCGCACGCTGCCCACGCCGGCGGGCGTGCCGGTCGAGACCACGTCGCCGGGCTCGAGCGTCATCAGCTTCGAGAGGTACGCCACCAGCGCCGGGATCGGATGGATGAGGTCGGCGGTCGACGCCGACTGCATCGTCTCGCCGTTGAGCGTGAGCGAGATCTCGATCGCGTCGTGGTCGCCGGCCTCGTCCGGCGTCACTAGTGCGGGCCCGCAGGGCGCGGAGCCGTCGAACACCTTGCCGGGCAGCCACTGCGGGGTCATGAACTGGTAGTCGCGGGCGGACAGGTCGTTGAGGAGCATGTAGCCGGCGATCGCGTCGAGCGCCTCGGCCTCCGGCACGTCCTTGCAGCGCCGCCCGATCACGAACGCGACCTCGGCCTCGTAGTCCACCTTCTGGCTGTACTCGGGCAGGGCCACCTCGGCGCCCGGCGGGGCGAGCGCGTTCGCGAACTTGGCGAAGAACGTGGGCGTCTCGGGCGGATCCAGGCCGGCCTCGGCGGCGTGCTCGCGGTAGTTCAGCCCCATGCAGACGATCTTCGAGGGGCGCGCGACGGGCGGGAGCAGACGCGCGCGGTCCAGCGGCATCGTCCCGGCGCTGCGCGCCACGGCGTCCGGGAGCCCGCCGTCGCGCAGGACGTCGTCGACCGCCCCCGGCGCGACGTCGGCGATCTCGTCGCCGCGCAGCACCCCGGTTCGCGGGCCACGGTCCGTGTCATAGCTCACGAAGCGCATCCGGCCGGGCACCCTACCCGTAAGCTCAGGGGGTGGCGAGGGAGCCGATTCCGACGGGCCGGATCCGGCGCACCGCCAAGCTCGGCGGGCTGATCGGCGGCCAGGCCGCGCGCACCGGCTTCACGCGCGCCCTCAACGTCGCGCGCTCGCGGGACAAGCGGCTCGAGGCGATCGACCGCCGCTACCTGGAGGCCGCCGAGCAGATCGTCGAGGTGCTCGGGAGCATGAAGGGCGCGGCGATGAAGGTCGGGCAGGTGATCTCGTTCCTCGACGTCAGCGCGATCCCGCCCGAGTACCGCGACGTGGTTCAGGAAGCGCTGGCTCAGCTGCGCGACGCGGCGCCGGTGGTGCCGTTCAACCAGATGCGCGGGGTGATCGAGCAGGACCTCGAGCAGTCGCTCGACGCCGCCTTCGCCGAGTTCGACCCGGAGGCCGTTGCTGCTGCGTCGATCGGCCAGGTCTACCGCGCGCGCCTGCACGACGGCCGCGAGGTCGCGGTGAAGGTGCAGTACCCGGGCGCGGAACAGGCCGTTCGGGCGGACATGCAGAACCTCGGGCTGATGCTGCGCGCCGCCAAGACCATCGCGCCGGGGCTCGACGGCAAGGCCGTCGCCGGCGAGATCCGCGAGCGCATCCTCGACGAGTGCGACTACGAGGCCGAGGCGCTGGCGCACCGTGCCTTCACGCGGGAGTGGCGCGGGCACCCGTTCGTGCACGTCCCCGACGTGGTGACCGAGCTCTCGCGCAGGCGCGTGATCGTCACCGAGTGGGTCGACGGGCGCCGCTTCGACGACGTGAAGGCGCTGCCCCAGGCGGAGCGCGACCGCTTCGCCGAGATCCTGTACCGGTTCTTCGTCGGCTCGATGTACCGCCACGGGCACTTCTCCGCCGACCCCCACCCCGGCAACTACATGCTGATGGACGACGGCCGCGTCGCCTTCATCGACTTCGGGATGAACAAGAAGCTGTCCCGCGCGCGCGTCGACCAGGAGGTGCGCTGGCTGCGGACCGTGATGGAGCGCGACGCCGACGGCCTGCGCGAGCAGCTCGCGGCGCTCGGCTACTTCGACCCGGACGACGCGAAGGTGACCGGCGAGCGCCTGCTCGCGCACGCGTGGTCGCTCGGCTGGTGGTGGCTGGAGGACCACGGCGAGGTGACCGTGGACCGCGACCTCGTCGCCCAGATGATGGTCGACGCCGCCGACCCGCGGTCGGACTACTGGGACCTGATGCGGCGCGAGACGATCCCCGCCGATGCGGTGTTCGCGCAGCGCATGGTCGGGCTGACGTTCGCCGTGATCGGGCAGCTCGGCGCCACGCTCAACTGGCACCGGGTCGCGCGGGAGTACCTCTACGACGAGCCGCCGGCGACGCCGCTCGGCGTGCAGGAGGAGTCGTTCTGGCCCGAGCGACGCCGGGCCGCGTGAGCAGGCGGCCGAGCGCCGGCACCGCGGCCGCGCCCAAGCTCGACGTCGAGCGCGGCACGCGGCACCTGCGCCGGGTGGACCCCGTCATGCGCGAGGTGATCAAGCGCGTCGGGAAGCTCGACCTCGAGGGGCGGAGGCGCGGGCGCCCCGCCGACGCGTACGGCGCGCTCGTGCGCTCGATCGTGGGACAGCAGCTATCCACGAAGGCCGCGGCAACGATCTACGGCCGCCTGACCGACCTCTTCGGCGGGCGCACGCCGACGCCGCAAGAGCTGCTGGACGCCGACCCCGACGCCATCCGCGCGGCCGGGATGTCGCGGGCCAAGACCGCCTACCTGCGGAGCCTCGCCGAGCACGTGCTGTCGGGCGAGCTCGAGCTCGACCGGCTCGACCGCCTGTCGGACGAGGAGATCGTGGCCGAGCTGACCGCGGTCAAGGGCCTCGGCGTCTGGACGGCGCACATGTTCCTGATCTTCCACCTGAGCCGGCCCGACGTCATGCCGGTCGGGGACCTCGGAGTGAGGAACGCCGCCCGCGCCGTCTACGACCTGAAGGAGCTGCCGGTCGCGGCCGAGCTCGAGGAGCTCGCCGAGCCGTGGCGCCCGCACCGCTCGCTGGGCGCGCTCTACCTCTGGCGCTCGCTCGACAACGAGCCGGCGTGAGCGACCTCGAGCGCTACGAGTCGGCGTTCGCCGGCCGTGACGCGCCGTTCGCGTTCGTCGACCTCGGCGCGATGTGGGCGAACGCCGCCGACATGCTCCGGCGGGCCGGGGGGAAGCCGATCCGGGTCGCGTCGAAGTCGGTTCGCTGCCGCCCGCTGCTGCGGGCGATCCTCGATCGCAGCAGCGGGTTCCGCGGGCTCATGACCTACACGCTGCGCGAGAGCCTGTGGCTCGACGAGCACGGGTTCGGCGACCTGCTGCTCGCCTATCCGACGGCCGACCGGCGGGCGATCGGCGAGATCGCGCAGAAGCGCCCGACGCTGATGATCGACTCGACCGAGCACCTGGACCTGCTGGATGGCGCGCGCAACGGCGACCTGCGGGTGTGCATCGAGGTCGACATGAGCTACCGGCTGCCCGGCGCGCGCACGTTGATCGGGCCGAAGCGCTCGCCGATCCGCACCCCTGAGGAGGCGGCTGCGCTTGCGCGCGCCGTCGTGGACCGCCCGGGCTTCGAGCTCGTCGGCGTGATGGGCTATGAGGGGCACGTGGCGGGGGTCGGCGACGAGCCGCCCGGCCAGCGCGCGAAGGGGCTGGCGATCAGGGCGATGCAGCGGGCGTCCGTGAAGGAGATCGCCACCCGCCGCGCCGAGGTGGTGGCCGCGGTGGAGGAGGTCGCGCCGCTTCGGTTTGTGAACGGCGGCGGCACCGGCAGCATCGACACGACCGCGGCCGAGGAGGCCGTCACCGAGGTCACGGCGGGGTCCGGCTTCTTCGCGCCGACGCTGTTCGACTCCTACTCGGCGTTCGAGCTCACGCCCGCCGCGATGTTCGCCCTCCCGGTCGTCCGCCGCCCGAGCCGCACGGTCGCGACCACCCTGGGCGGCGGCTACCTCGCTTCCGGCGCGGGTGAGCCGAGCCGCCTCCCCACCCCGTACCTGCCGCCCGGGCTGCGGCTGGACCCGCAGGAGGGCGCCGGCGAGGTGCAGACGCCGGTCACCGGCCGCGCCGCGTCGGACCTCCGGATCGGCGACCGCGTCTACTTCCGCCACGCCAAGGCCGGCGAGCTGTGCGAGCACTTCGACACGCTCCTGCTGGTGGAGGGCGACGCGGTGGTCGACGAGGTGCCGACCTACCGGGGCGAGGGCAAGCTGTTCCTCTAGGGGCCCAGCACGCGGTCCAGGTAGTCGTTGCGGAATAGCCGGTTCGGGTCGGTGCGCTCGCGGACCTCCTGGAAGGCGTCCCAGTCCGGGTAGTCGGGCGCGAGGTCGGCCGCCGTGCGGTAGTGCCGCTTGCCCCAGTGGGGGCGGCCGCCGTAGTCGCGCATGATCGACTCGACCGCGCGGAAGTAGGTCTCGTGCTCCATCCCGCGGTAGGTGTGGACGGCGATGTAGGCCGTGTCGCGTCCGCTCGCCGGCGACAGGTACGCGTCGTCGGGCGCGACGAAGCGGAACTCGATCGGGAACGACACCGGAAGTCGGCGGCGCTCGATCGTCTCCATCACGCGCTTTAGGGCCTCGCGGCCGGCCGCCCGCGGGATCGCGTACTCCATCTCCGTGAAGCGCACGAGGCGCGGGTTGGCGTAGATGCGGTAGCTGCGATCGACCCGCTCCGACGGCTGGAACAGCCGCGTTACCAGGCGGTTGATCGCCGGGACCGCGGCGGGCACCGCGCGCCCGCCCCGCATGAACAGGTCGAGCAGGCGGTTCTCGAACACGACGTCGTTCAGCCACTCCGCCCACGGCGAGAGCGGGCGCGGTGGATCGTCGGTGCGCTCGGTCGTGCGGGTCAGGGCGGTGCGCGTGTACGGGAAGACGAACAGCTCGAAGCGCTCGCTGCCGTCCACCAGCGTGTCCAGCCGGTCGAGCGTCTCGCCCAGGGGCCGCGGCGTGTCGGTGCGGCGAAGCGTGTAGAGCGGCGGGCAGCGCAGCGTCACGGCCGTCACGACGCCGAGCGCGCCGATCCCCACCCGCGCGGCGAGGAACAGCTGTGGGTCGTCGCTCTCCGAGCACTCGAGCACGTCACCGGCCGCGGTGACGAGCCTGAGGCGCGTGACCTGAGCCGAGATGTTGCGGAAGCGGGCGCCGGTGCCGTGCGTGGCGGTCGCTATCGCGCCCGCGATGGCCTGCGGGTCGACGTCGCCCTGGTTCTCCAGCGCGAGGCCCTCGTCCGCGAGCAGCGGGCCGAGCTCCCGGATCGTGCAGCCGCCCTCGACGGTCGCGAGCCCGCCTGCCGGGGTGCAACAAGTGGCCTGGCCCCCTGTTGCAGTCGCGCCCAGCAGGCGGTTCATACGGCCCAGCCGCAGCATGTGGCCGTCCGTGCACGCGGCGTCGGTGAACGAGTGCCCCGCGCCGGCGACCTTCACCGTCGTGCCCGCGGCGGCCGCCCGGCGGAGGGCCGCCACCACCTCGTCCTCGCTCGCGGGCTCGACCACGAGCTCCGGCGCACAGCGCTGGTCGCCGGCCCAGTTGGTCCAGACGGAGGGCGTGGCGCGCGCTAGGCGGGTGCGCCGCAGCTGGGGTCCTCATCCGCGACGCGGAAAGAGGAGCCGCACCCGCACGCCGCCACGACGTTCGGGTTCTCGACCTGGAAGCCGGCGCCCATCAGGCTCTCGGTGTAGTCGACGGTCGAGCCGTCGACGTAGCGCAGGCTGAGCTCGTCGACGATGATCCGGATGCCGTCGTGGTCGAAGATCTTGTCGCCGTCGCGCTGCTCGTCGAGCGCGAGCTGGTACTGGAAGCCCGAGCAGCCGCCGCCGCGAACCGCCACGCGGAGCCCCGCGTTCGCGTGCTCCTCGTCGGAGAGGAGGGTCCCGATCTTCTGGGCGGCTACGTCCGTGAGCGTTACCACGATCCATATTCTAGTCGGCAGATCCAGCGTTATCCTCGAACCCCGATGCCGACCGCCCAGGAGCTCAAGGACCGCATCGAGGCTGCGCTGCCGGGCGCCAGCGCGGACGTCGAGGACCTGACCGGCGGCGGGGACCACTTCCGCGCCGAGATCGTGTCCGACCGCTTCGCCGGTCTGTCGCGAATCGAGCAGCACCGGCTCGTCTACGATGTCTTCGGAGCCGAGATCGGGGGCCCGATCCACGCGCTCTCGCTCAAGACGTCGACACCACAGGGGACGTAATGACCAACGACGAGATCCGCGACTTCATCCAGAACGCGATCACCGAGAACCGCGTGATGCTGTTCATGAAGGGCACACCCGAGCAGCCCGCCTGCGGGTTCTCGATGCGCACCTCGGCCGCACTCAACGCGCTGGGCGTGCAGTACGCGGCGCTCGACATCCTCCCCGACCCGCGCATCCGCCAGGAGCTGTCGGGGATCTCGAACTGGCCGACGATCCCGCAGCTCTTCGTCGAGGGCGAGCTGGTCGGCGGCTGCGACATCGTCACCGAGATGTATGAGACCGGCGAGCTGGCCGAGCGCCTGGGCGTCGCCCAGCCCGACGCCGAGCCCGTGGCGCCCGCCGCCGAGGCGCCGCAGACAGCGCCGCTCGGCATCGAGAACCGCCTGAACTAGCTGGCGAGCTCCGCCAGGCGGCGCTCCAAGAGGCGCCGCTCGGCGTCGTCGTGCGTGAGTGCGAGCGCGCGCTCGACCGCCGCGCGCGCCTCCTCCGGACGGCCGAGCCGGCGCAGCAGCTCGCCGCGGGTGGCGTGCAGGAAGCGGTAGTCGTCGAGCGCGAGCGAGTCGACGATCCGAAGCGCAGCCTCGGGGCCGTCGACCTCGGCGACCGCGACCGCCCGGTTCAGCTCGACCACGCTCGAGCCCGTGAGCCGCGCCAGCTCGCCGTAGAGGGCGGCGATCTCGGCCCAGTCGCGCGGCTCGTCGGCGTGGAGCGAGGCGATCGCCGCCTGGACCACGTACGGACCGCGCCCGCGCAGCGCGAGCGCGCGGTCGAGCGCGGCGCGGCCGCGCTCGATCTGCTCCGCATCCCACAGCGCCGGATCCTGGTCCTCCAGCAGCACGAGCTCGCCGTCGGCGAAGCGCGCCTCGCGGCGGGCGTCGTGGAGCAGCATCAGCGCGAGCAGGCCGTGGACCTCGGGCTCGTCGGGCATCAGCTCGGCGAGCGCGCGGCCGAGCCGGATCGCCTCGGCGGCGAGGTCGCCGCGGCCGCCGTAGCCCTCGTTGAAGATCAGATAGACGACCGCGAGCACGGCGGCGAGGCGGTCGGGCAGCAGGTGGGCCGGCGGGACGCGGAAGGGGATCCCGGCGGCCTTGATCTTCTTCTTCGCGCGGACGAGGCGCTGGGCCATCGTCGCCTCGGGCAC
>DATENL010000117.1:0-8199 GCA_035275105.1 Thermoleophilaceae bacterium | reverse complement strand
TCGCGCCCGGTCCGCAGCGTGTTCGCCCGCAGCGCGCTCTCGGCGGGCTCGTTGTCGGCGCGCATGAGCGCGGCCGCCTCCTCCGGCCCGAGCGCCTCCGTCCACATCTCCGCGAGCCAGTCCGGGTGCGACAGCGCCACCGCCGAGTCGGGGTCGAGTCGCGCCACGATCGACTCCGCCTCGCGCGCCGCCCGGCGCATCACGGCGTTGGCGAACCCGCCCGCCCGCGGGCTCGCCTCCTTGACGAGCTCGACGGCCTGGTCCACCGCCGCCCGGTCGGGCACCGAGTCCATCCACACGAGCTGGAAGACGCCGAGCCGCAGCGCGTCCAGCACCGGGGCGTCCACCGGCCGCGATGCGAGCGCCTCCACCACCCGGTCGACCGTCCGCAGCCGCTGGATCGTCCCGTACGCCAGCCGCTGCGCGAACGCGCGGTCGCGCGGGTCGAGCCCGGCGCGGTCCGCCTCCGAGCGGAACGCCCGGTCCGCATAGGCGCCGTCGGCCGTGACCCGCCGCAGCGTCGCGTACGCGCACGCGCGGGCGGGCGATGCGCTCACTCGGAGGGGCTCAGCGCAGCCGCGTGCCCGCGCAGGTACGAGCCCGCGTCCATCGGGCGTCCGCCCGCGGGCTGCACCTCGAGCAGCTCGAGCGCGCCGTCCACGCAGCCGAGCAGGATCCGCCCGTCGGTCGCGTCGAACTCGCCGGGCGGCGGCGGTGGGGCGTCCGACACCGCCGCGCGGCGGACGCCCAGCCGGTCGCCCCCGGGGAGCAGCGCGAACGCTCCGACGTGGGGCGTGAGCGCGCGCACCCGGCGGTGCAGGAACGCCGCCTCGCGGGCAGGGTCCAGAACGCGGTCGCCGGCCTCGATCTTGGCCGCGATCGTCACGCCGTCATCCGGCTGCTCGTGGAACGGAGGCGGGTCGTCGAGCGCCTGCACGAGGAGGTCGCCGCCCAGCGGCGCGAGCCGGGCCGCCAGCGAGCCGTAGTCGTCGTCGGGGCGGATCGGCTCGGCGCGCTGGAGCGCGATCGGCCCCGCGTCCATCTCCATCGTCGGCCGCATGATCGTTACCCCGGTCTCCGCGTCGCCCGCCTCGATCGCGCGCTCGATGGGCGCCGCCCCGCGCCAGCGGGGCAAGAGCGACGGGTGCACGTTGAGCATCGGGAACTCCGACAGGAGCGGCTCGCGTATGAACGCGCCGAACGCGCAGATGAGCACGGCGTCCGGGCGCAGCGCCGCGATCGCGGCCCGCGCCTCGTCCGAGTTCACGGACTCGGGCTGCTGCAGCTCGATGCCGAGCTCGCGGGCCGCCGCGGCCACCGGCGGCGCGGCCACCTTTCGGCCCCGGCCCCGCGGGCGGTCCGGCCGCGTCACGACGGCCAGCGGCCTGTGCTCGGAGGCCGCGACCCGCTCGAGCACGGTGACCGCGAACGGCGAGGTCCCCAGGTAGACGGTGCGCATGGCTGCGCAACTTAGTGGCCGCGCTCGTATTTTGGACCCGATGCGGCGGGGCCTCCCGATTCTCCTCGCCGCGGCGCTGGCGTTCCCGGCCGGCGCCGCGGCCGCGACTCAGCTCCCGGACCCCGGCCGCTACGCCCCCGAGGTCCGCCTCGCGGAGGGGGAGACGCTCTTCCCCGTCCGCCCCGAGGGCTTCATCGCCCACTCGGACCTGGTCTGGTACGGCTGCGGCGCGACGGCCTCCAGCAGGCAGACCGGAGTCGACCCCGTCCGCCTCGGCTCGGCGGCCGCCGACCCGTATCGGTCACCCCCCTACTGGGCGGACGGGCGCCCGGGGTGCCCGCCCGGGCCGGCGCCGGGCCAGACCGTGACGTTCGGGGCCGGCGAGTGGACCCGGCCCCTCGGCGGCGGGCCACGGCCGGGCGTGCTGCTGCGCTATCCGGCGAACGGCTTCGCCCTCGACCTCCGCGACGAGTTCCGTCCCGGCAACCACGACCTGACCCGTGTGCCGATCACCTACGAGTCGGGGCGGATCGGCTCGGGCTCGTGGATCACGTACTGGCTCTTCTACGCCTTCAACGCCAAGGAGAAGGGCCAGCACGAGGGGGACTGGGAGCGCGTGAGCGTCCGCTTCGACAGCCGCGCCAAGCCCACCCGCATCGCCTACTACGCGCACAACGGAGCGCCCCGCGTGTGCGCCTTCGCCGACGTCGGGCGGATCGCCGGGCGGCATCCGGTGGTCTTCAGCGCGCGCGGGTCCCACGCGTCCTACCCCTCGGCCGGCGACCGGGTCGGCGCGAGCGGGAAGGTCGACCACACCGACGACACCGGCACCCGCTGGCGCACCTGGGTCTCCGGCATTAGATCGCCGCAGGTCCCCTGGTACGGGTTCGGCGGCGCCTGGGGCGAGCGCGGCGCGGACCGCGGCACGACCGGGCCTCCCGGGCCCGGTCAGCGGACCCCGCACGACTGGGACACCGGCCGGCGAAAGCGCTGCGACAAGCCGTAGACGGAACCCTCGCGGCCCGTCGGTGTAGAACATGGCCATGCCGGATCCCTCAATCGTGCGCTTCCGGCGGGCAGTCGCGAGCGCCTACGCGGAGCTAGAGGGGCGGCGGCAGGAGGTCAACGACCTGAACGTCTTCCCGGTCGCGGACGGCGACACGGGCGACAACATGGCGATGACCCTCCGCGCCGTGCTCTCCGAGCTCGATCGCATCAACGGTCAGCAGATCGACGACGTCGGCCGCGGCACGGTGGTGGACGCGGTCGCCCGCGCCGCCCTGCTCGGCGCGCGCGGGAACAGCGGTGTGATCCTGTCCCAGATCGTCCGCGGCGCCGCCGAGGAGCTCGCCTCGCGGCCCGGCGAGCTGGTCGACCCGATCCTCGTGGCGGCGGCGCTCGCGAAGGCCGCCGACGCGGCCTACGACTCGGTCCGCGAGCCTGCCGAGGGCACGATGCTCTCCGCCGTCCGCGCGATGGCCCACCGCGTGGCGCACGAGCTGGCGCACATGCGCACCCAGCGCCTCGACCCCGGCGTCGCGCCGGCGGCGCAGGACGAGCTCCTGGCGGACGTGCTCGAGCGCGCGCTCGAGGCGGGCATCGAGGCCGTCGAGCGCGGGCCCGAGCAGCTCCCGGCCCTGCGCGAGGCGGGGGTCGTCGACGCGGGCGCCTACGGCCTGACCGTGATGGTCGCCGGCGTCATCGGTGCGCTGCGAGGCGCCGATCCGCCCGAGCTGGAGCACTACACCCCGCCGGCGGGCGGCCTGCACCACGCCCACGGCCACGAGTCGAGCCGCTTCCGCTACTGCACGAACTTCGCCGTAACCGGCCGCGGGCTCGCGGCGCAGGCGTTCATCCCGCGGCTCGAGGAGATCGGCGACTCGGTGCTCGTGGTCGGCGACCCGAAGACGCTGAAGGTGCACGTGCACACCGACGACCCCGACCACGCGGTCGCGCTCTTCGACGGGGCCGGCGAGGTCTCGCGGCTCGATGTCGCGGACATGCGCGAGCAGGTGGCCGACCGGGACGAGCGCCTCAGCGCCGGCCGCGCGCACGAGCTCGCTCGCTGCGGCGTGGTCGCCGTGGTGAACGGCCCCGGCATCGCGGCGCTCTACGAGGGGCTGGGCGCCCACCCGATCGACGGCGGCCCGACGCTCAACCCGTCGACCTACGACCTGCTCGCGGGCGTGCACGCCGTCGATGCGGAGGAGATCGTGCTGCTCCCCAACAGCGCGAACGTGGTCCTCGCCGCGGAACGCGCAGCCGAACTGTCGGAGAAGCCGGTGCTCGTGGTCCCCACCAGCTCGCAGCAGGCCGCGGTGCCGGCGCTCCTGTCGTTCGATGCCGCGGCGGACGCCGCACGGAACGCCGGGACGCTGCGCGAGGAGCTCGAGCAGGTCCGGACCGGCGGCGTGGCGGAGGCCGCCCGCGACGACCCGGCCGGGCGCTTCGCCCAGGGCGACGCGGTCGGCTACGTGGGCGAGGAGCTCGTCGCGTGGGGGAGCCCGGCGGAGACCCTCCGGGCGGTGATGAGCGGCGTGGCGGACGGGTGCGAGGTCGTCACCTGCATCTCGGGCGCGGGCGCCCCGCTGGCGATCGCGGACGTCGAGGCGGCCGTTCCGGCGGACGTCGAGCTCGACCACCACGACGGCGGCCAGCCGGCGTGGTGGTGGCTCCTCTGCGCTGAGTAGGGGGTCGCTAGGCCGGCCGGCGCGGGACCCGACCACCCGCCGCGCCATCATTGGAGGCGGCATGTCCGTCGCCGCCGAGATGCCGCTCCGCTTCGCGAGCCGTGAGCCGCTCGCGCGCGAGGACCTGAGCGCGGTCCCGCTGCGCTCGGTTCCGCGGCCGTCGCTCCTCGCCGAGCCGCTCGACGTGCAGCACAAGAAGACCGCCGCCGCCCTCGAGACGCTCGGGCTCGAGACGCCGCACGACCTGCTCGAGCACCTGCCGTTCCGCCACGAGGACCGCCGCGACGCGCGCCCCATCGCCTCGCTCGCGCCCGGTGAGCACGCCACCGTGATCGGCGACGTCCGCCGCATCGCCAGGCTCCGCGGCCGCCGCGGCCGCCCGCGGGTCGAGGCCACGGTGGCCGACGAGACGGGGGTCGTCAAGGCGGTCTGGTTCAACCAGCCGTGGCTCGCCGACCAGATCGCCGCCGGCTCGCGCCTGGTCCTCCATGGCAAGCGCAAGGACCGCAACCAGCTCTGGGTCACGAGCCACGAGCTGGCCGCCGGCGTCACGCCGGACGACGTCCGCGCGGAGGGGATGACGCCGGTCTACCCGGCCACCGAGGGCGTCACCTCCGACCGCCTGCGCGAGCTCGTGAAGCGGCTGCGCGGGCTCGAGATCCACACTGTCGACTGGCTCCCCGGGCTGATGCGCGCCGCCGAGGGCCTGCCGGACCGCGCCGCCGCGCTGCGGGCCGTGCACTTCCCCGAGGACGAGGGGGAGACCGAGGCCGCGCGGCGGCGACTGGCGTTCGAGGAGCTCCTGGCGCTGAAGCTCGCGCTCCTCTCGCGCAAGCGCGCCCGCCGCGAGGCGCACACCGCGCCCGTGCTCGAGGCGAACGGCGAGCTCGTCGGGCCATGGCTCGCGTCGCTCCCGTTCGAGCTGACGGAGGATCAGCGGCGCGCGATCGAGGCGATCGACGGCGACCTCCGCTCGGGCCGCCCGATGCAGCGCCTCCTGATGGGCGAGGTCGGGTCGGGCAAGACCGTGGTCGCGTTGCACGCGATGCTCCGGGCGGCCGAGAACGGACGCCAGGGCGCGCTCATGGCGCCCACCGAGACGCTCGCGGAGCAGCACCTGGCCACGCTCGACCGGCTGCTCGGCGGCCACCTGCCGATCGCCCTGCTCACCGGCTCGACGCCCGCGGCCCGCCGCCGCGAGATAATGGCGCGGCTCGAGAGCGGCGAGCTGCGGATGGTCGTCGGCACGCACGCGCTGATCGAGGACGCGGTCGAGTTCCGCGACCTGGCGGTGGCGGTCGTCGACGAGCAGCACCGCTTCGGCGTCCGCCAGCGCGCCGCCCTCGAGGCGAAGGGGCCGGCCGGCGCGGCGCCGCACGTGCTCCACCTGACGGCCACGCCGATCCCGCGCACGCTCCAGCTCACGCTCTACGGCGACCTGGACGCGACGGCGCTGCGCGGGCTGCCGGCGGGCCGCAAGCCCGTCGAGACGTTCGTCGTGTCGGGTGCGCGGGCGCGTGCGCGTGCATACGAGCGCGCCCGCGAGGAGATCCGCGCCGGGCGCCAGGTGTTCGTAGTCTGCCCGCTCGTCGAGGAGTCCGAGGCGCTCCAGTCCGCCGCCGCCACGGCCGAGGCCGAGCGTCTCGCGCGCACCGAGTTCCGCGACCACCGCGTCGAGCTGATCCACGGGCAGATGCCGTCGAAGCGCAAGGCCGAGGCCATGCGCGCATTCGCCGCGGGCCAGGCCGACGTGCTGGTCGCCACGAGCGTGATCGAGGTCGGCATCGACGTGCCCAACGCCGCCGTCATGCTGATCGAGGCGGCCGAGCGCTACGGCATCTCGCAGCTCCACCAGCTCCGCGGCCGGATCGGCCGCGGCGAGCACCCGGGGCTGTGCGTCCTGCTCGGCGACCCGGGGCAGCCGCGCCTGCGCGCGCTCGCCGAGGAGCGCGACGGGTTCAGGCTCGCGGAGATCGACCTCGCGCTGCGCAAGGGTGGCGAGGTGCTCGGCACGCGCCAGCACGGCTATCAGGAGTTCCGCGTCGCCCGGCTGCCCGAGGACGCCGACCTGCTCGAGCGCGCTCAGACGGTGGCGGCCCGCACGCTGGCGGCCGATCCCGACCTCGAGGCGCCGGAGAACGCGCTCCTCCGCGACGAGGTCGTGACCCGCTTCGGATCCGCCCGCGAGGCGATCCCTGCGTAATACCGGTTAGACATGCCGGCGATCTGCGCAATACCCGTTTAGACATGAGGGTGATCGCGGGGGAGTACAGGGGCCGGAGGCTGAAGGTTCCGCCGGGCGTGCGCACGCGGCCCACCGCCGACCGCGTCCGCGAGTCGCTGTTCTCGATCCTCGGCGACGTCGAGGACCTACGCGTGGCCGACCTCTTCGCCGGGTCGGGCGCGCTCGGGATCGAGTCGCTCTCGCGCGGCGCGGAGCACGCGACGTTCGTCGAGCGCGACCACGGAGCGGTCGGGATTCTCAACTTCAACCTCGCGGCGCTCGGGATTGTCGAGGGGGTCGAGGTCTTCGAGTGGGACGTCGTGCGCTGGCTCGACACGGTCGCGGGTAGCTTCGAGTTCGACCTCGTGTTCGTCGACCCCCCATATAGTTCCGCTCCCCGCCTGGCCGAGCCGCTCACGGAGCTCCTGCCGGGCATCCTCAGCCCCACCGCCACGATCGTGACCGAATCCGACAAGCGCGACCCGCTCGTGCTCGACCTGCCACTGGACGACGAGCGCGTCTACGGCGACACGAGGATCGCCTTCCACTATGCCGTCGGCTGACCACAAGGGCACGGCGATCTGCCCGGGCACGTACGACCCGGTCACGTGCGGGCACGTCGACATCATCCGCCGCACGGCGATGGTCTTCGACACCGTGATCGTCGGCGTCGTGAACCAGCCGGTGCGCAAGCAGAAGACCGTCTTCACCGCCGAGGAGCGCGTCGAGTTCATCACCGCCGAGGTCTCCGAAATGGGCAATGTGCAGGTAAAAGCCTTTGATACGCTGCTCGTCGACTTCGCTCGGGAGCACGGAGCCCGGGCGATCGTGAAGGGGCTCCGGGCGATCTCCGATTTCGAGTACGAGTTCGAGATGAACCAGCTCAACCGGAAGATGGCGCCCGACATCGAGAGCATGTACATGTTCTCCTCGCCGGAGTACACGTTCCTGAGCTCGAGCGGGGTGAAGGAGCTCGCGATGTTCGGCGGCGACCTGTCAGGCTTGGTGCCGGCGCGGGTTGTCACCCGCCTGGAGGAAGCGCTGCGGCGCTGACGAACTGAGGTCAGACCATGGACGTACTCGTCCTCATCGACAAGCTCGACGACCAGATCCACAACGCCAAGCCGGTCCCGCTGACCGATCAGGTGCGCGTGGACAAGGAGGAGGTCTACGACATCCTCGACCAGATGCGCGCCACGATCCCTGAGGAGATCAAGCAGGCGCGCTGGATCGTCAAGGAGCGGCAGGAGATGCTCGCCGAGGCCAAGCGTGAGGCGGAGCGCGTCCTCAAGGAGGCGCGCGACGAGCAGGCCCGGCTGATCTCCAACGAGGAGGTCGTGAAGCAGGCCGAGCGCCAGGCCGAGGACATCATCGAGGAGGCGCGCACGCGCGAGCGCGAGATCCGCCTGGGCGCCGAGGACTACGCCGACGACATCCTCAACACCCTCGAGGTCAACCTCCAGAAGTTCACCGCTGCCGTGCAGCGGGGCCGCGACCGGCTGGCCGGTCGCGAAGAGGCTGAGGTCTCCTAGACAGGGCGGCCGTTGGCCGCGGTAGCGCTCGCGCTGTCGGCGTCGCTCGCCTGGGGCGCCGCGGACTTCGGCGGCGGCCTGCTCACGCGTCGCTTCCCGGTCGTGTCCGTTGCGGTCTGCTCGCAGGCCGCCGGGTTCGTCGCGCTCGCCGTCTTCGCGCTCGCCGCGCGCGCCGGCATCGACGGCGACGGCTTCGCGATCGGGCTGCTCGCGGGCGTCGGCGGCGGCCTCGGGCTCGCGGCGTTCTACCGGGCGCTGGCCTCGGGGACGGTCAGCGTGGTCGCGCCGATCGCC
>DATENL010000116.1:0-20381 GCA_035275105.1 Thermoleophilaceae bacterium | reverse complement strand
AGCCTCGCCGTGTCGTCGACCGCCATCCCGCCGGAAGTTACTCCTTCGTCGCCGCGCGACCGGGCGGTGAAGAGGGCGACCAGCGCCACGAACAACCGTGCGATTGCCCGCCACGTTCTCCGCATGGCTGCATGGTCGCCGTCCACCCGGACGGCGAACGTCCAGAAACCGACCCTATGACGTCGGGAAATGGACGTTCAACCGCGGTGCGGCACCTCGGTGACCCCCAGGGCCCGGGCCTCCGCGGTCGCCTCGTCGAGCCGCTCGGCCACGCGCGGGCTCTCCAGCGCCTTGAGGACCGCCCGCGGGTGCAGCTCGCACCCCGCGGCGGCTATCAGCACGTTGTCGACCACCGACAGGTCCCGCCCCGCCAGGAAGGCCTGGCGAAAGGCGGCCAACGAGAAGGCCACCGCGCGGCCGGTCTCCTTGGCGAACGTCGCGGCGAGCATCGCCACGCGCGAGTCGAAGGGAAACGACGGCGGCCAGACCACCCCGCCCAGGCCGCCGTCATTGGCCGCTTTTTCGACGGCGGCACGATCAACCTCCGCGGAGACCGGCCAGAACACGGGCACCCACTCGGGCCCCCCGCCGACGGCCTCGGCCGCCAGCCAACACGCCGGCGACCCCAAGTCGTAGAAGAACCGCTCCCGCTCGGGGCTCAGCCGTGGATCAACCACCCGTCGGCCGCCCGCGCGGCCTCCATGACCGCCTCGGCGAACGCCGGGTGCGGGTGGATCGTGCGCGCGACCTCGCCGTAGCCGCCCTCGAGGACCTGCGCGTTCACGAGCTCCTGGATCAGGTCGGCGGCCTTCACGCAGACGATGTGGCCGCCGATCAGCTCGCCGTACTCGCGGTCGCCGATCAGCTTGATCATCCCGGCGCGGTCCCCGTAGACGGTCGGCGCGCCGACGGCGCTGATCGGAACCTTGCCCACGACCACGTCGCGGCCCTCGTCGCGCGCCTGCTTCTCGGTCAGCCCGAAGGAGGCCACCTGCGGGTGGCAGAAGGTCGCCGCCGGCACGAAGCGGTAGTCGATCGGGTGAGTCTCCTCACCGGCCGCGGCCTCGACCGCGATGACGCCCTCGTCCGATGCCTTGTGAGCGAGCGCCGGCCCCGGCACGATGTCACCGATCGCGAAGACGCCGTCGCGCGAGGTGCGCATCGCGCCGTCCACCTTCACCAGCCCCTTGTCGTCGGTCTTGACCCCGGCGTCCTCGAGCCCGAGGGCCTCGAAGTCCGGCGCTCGCCCCGCGGCGATGCACACGTAGTCGAACTTCCGCTCGCCGTCGCCGTACGCGAGCGTGACCCCGTCGTCGCCCGCCTCGGCCGACTCGATGTTCGCGCCGGTCACGATCTCCACGTTCTGCTTCTTGATCTCGCGTGCGGCGGCCTTCGCGATCTCGTCGTCCTCGAGCGGAAGGATCTGCGGCAGCGCCTCGAGCAGCGCGACGTCGGTGCCGAGCCGGCCGAAAGCCGACGCCACCTCGGTGCCCGACGCGCCGGCGCCGATGACCGCCAGCGACCCCGGCAGCTCGTCGAGCGCCCAGGCCGTCTCCGTGCCGAGCACGCGGCCGCCGAACCTCAGGCCGAGGATCGGCTTGGGCACCGAGCCGGTGGCCAGGACGACGTTCTTCGCCTCGATCTCGGTCCCGTCCTTGGCGGCGCCGATTCGCACGTTGCCGTCCTCGGTCAGCGCGGCGTGGCCCTCGATCACCTCGACCTTGTTCTTCTTCATGAGCCCGCTGACACCGCCGGTCAGCGTCTTGATGACCTTGTCGCGGTGCGCGGCCACGCCGGAGAAGTCCACCGACACGTCGCCGACCTTGATCCCGAACTGGTCGCCGTGCTGGACCTCGCTCATCACCTCGGCGGCGCGCAGCACGGCCTTGGCCGGGATGCACGCGAAGTTCAGGCAGCGCCCCCCGATCCTGTCCTTCTCGACGATCGCCGTCTTCATGCCGAGCTGGGCCGACCGGATGGCCGCGACGTACCCGCCGGGTCCGGAGCCGATCACGACGCAATCGAAGCTGTCAGCCATGCGGCGGGCAGGCTATCCAAGCAGCGGCTCGACGCGGTCGCGGACCGAGTCCGGCAGCGCCCGCGGCGCGCTCGCCTCGTAGTCGTAGCCCACCAGCGTCCCCCAGCCGTCCGCCACCAGGCGGTCGTCGGACTCGACCCGCATCTCGAAGTCGAGCCTGATGCTCGACCGCCTCATCTCGCTCGGCCGGATCCAGGTGCGGATCTCGTCGCCGAAGAAGGCCGGTGCGCGGTAGGCGATGTGGCACTCCGCGAAGATGAACCCGAACGCCTGCCGGTTGCCCGGCGCGTGGCCCGGAAGGACCGCCGAGAACCAGTCGATCCGCGCCGTCTCGAAGAAGCGCAGGAACTCGACGTTGTTCATGTGCTGCATCGCGTCGAGGTCGCCGAACCGGACGCGCTGGACCATCGAGAAATCCGCGCTCACTCGGGCGCCCGCCCTTCCGGCATCTGGATGCGGGCCATCGCCTTGACGAGCTTCCAGAACAGCGTCCCCGACCCGCCGATGATCGCCAGGCAGATCAGTGCGGTCTGGACGTTGCTGGCCTTCAGCGCGAGAAGCGAGAACAGCAGCATCGCGATCGTCAGGAGCGCCTGCATCAGGAGGACGGCCCAGTAGCGGACGCGCCACATCCCGACGGCGACGATCCCCATGAGCACCGAGTAGGCGAGCACCCGCGGGTCGTGCGAGCCGCCGATCTCCGAGCCGGTCGCGAACCAGACGCCGTTCGCGAGCGCGAGCGCCGCCAGCAGCAGCGCGCCGATCGTCACGGGCAGCGGGCGCTCGCCCTCGCGCAGCGGCTCTAGTCGCGCGCGGGCGGCGGCGTCCTTGGCCTCTGAGCGGGAGCCTCGTGCAACAGGTGGCCTGGCCCCCTGTTGCGTGGCCCCCTGTTGCGCTGGCGGCCGCGCCCCCTCAGCCAACGCGCGCCTCCGCGCTCAGTCCGGCGAGCAGCGCCCGGGCCGCCGCCTCGGGGTCGGCGGCGTCGCGGATCGCGCGCACCACGACCACGCGCCGCGCCCCCGCCGCCGCCACCAGGCCGACGTTGGACGGGTCGATCCCGCCGATCGCGAACCACGGCTTCAACGCAACGGCCGCGGCGTGGCGCACCAGCTCGAGGCCGACCGCCGGCCGTCCCGGCTTGGTGGGCGTCTCCCACACCGGCCCGACGGCGTAGTAGTCGGCGCTCGAGGCCTCGGCGGCCCCGATCTGCTCAGGCGAGTGCGTGGACAGGCCGATCGCCAGCGAGTCGCCGACCTGTGCTCGCACCTCCTCCACCGGCGCGTCGTCCTGTCCGAGGTGCACGCCGTCGGCGCCGACCGCGAGCGCGAGCTCGGGCCTGTCGTTGACCACGAACGGCACGCCGCGCGCGCGGCACAGCTCCCCGATCCGCTCGGCCGCGGCGGTCAGCTCCGAGTCGGACGCCGACTTGTCGCGGAGCTGCACCACGTCGGCGCCGCCCCGCAGGGCGGGCTCGACCGCGCCCGCCGCGGCGGCCTCCAGGACGAGGTACAGACGCGCGCGCTCGAACACGCCGCTGATCGTGACAGGTGCCCTGCGTCGCCCCGCGGGAGCCGGCGCCGGCCGGCTAGCGGCGGCGGTGCGCCGTGGCCGTGCGGCTCTTGGTCTTGCCGAGCTTGAAGCGGAACTTGCGGTCGGCGGCCTTCGAGACCTGGAACTTGCGGTCGAAGTAGCCCTGCGCGCCGAGCGTGGCGGTGCCGAGCTTCTTCCAGCTCCCCTTGCCGAGCTTCGACTCGATCTTGACCTTCTGGCCCGCGGCCGCGCTCCGCACGCCACCGAACACCTCGACGACCTTCGACGTGACGAGGTCCACGTAGAGCGGCCGCTCGAACGCCTCGTAGACGCCCTTCTTCTTCTTGCGGTCGTGGGTGCGGAGGCCCGACTGGAAGCCGCTGCCGCCGTTCGTGAGCCTGTCGTCCACCAGCGGGTACTGCGCGTACGTGGCCACGCGCGGGTTGCGGTATGAGAACCACTCCGCCTCGCCCAGGAAGTTGGGCACCCGCTTGATCGGCGTCTGGAACTTGTCGGGCGGGTCGGTCTGATAGCCGAATTCCGTTGCCCATATCGGCCATCCCTTCGAGATCCGGTTCGCGCGGCCAAGCTTGTCGAGCGCGTGCACCACCCGGTCCAGCTCACCGACCGAGGCGTCGTCCTTGTTCGGCGTGGGGATGTCGGGGCCGCCGGGCAGCGTGTACGGGTGGTACGCGAGGCCCGTGCCTGGCAGCCTCTTGAAGTTCTGGCAGTCGCGATCCCTCGCCGCCTTGCCCTTGTAGGGCTTGTACTTGCGGTCGACGCAGGCGAGCTCGCGCAGGAACTCGATCGGGCGGACCTTCTCGCGGCCCGCCTCGCCGCTTCGGGCGAACGGGAGCAGCTCTCCGATGAAGAGGTCGTCGCCTCCGTGCCCCGAGTTCACGAGGCCGGTGTGCGCGGCGCGAAGGAGGCCGCGGTAGATCTTCGGCGACACCGGCGTGCCGTGCGAGTACTGAGGCGCGAGCCAGAACTTGAGGTTCGTCTCGTTCCAGGCCGAGTACTTCCCGACGCGCGGCAGCGGCTGCGCCAGCGGCGACGGGTCCTTCTTGTAGGTGCCCGAGTAGCGCGTGCCGACCGCCTGCACGAACCTCCCGTAGTCCTTGGCGTCCGGCCTCGTCACGCGCGTCTTGCCGCTCGCCCAGCGCGGCGCGCGGCCGCCGAGCAGGATGTACGGCTGCATGCCGTGGTCGAGGATCGCCGAGACGGTCCTGTCGTAGACCCCCCAAACGGCGGGGTTGTACTCAGCGGGGTCGTCCCCCGAGAAGCCGCTCGGCTTCTGCTTGCTGTTCGGCGACGGCGCCACGGACGCCCAGTCGAGCCGGAACTTCACGACGTCCACCCCAAGGGTCTGCATCTCCGTGATCGTCTCGATGCGGCGCTCGTCGGTGGTGAAGAGGAGCTGCGAGTCGTCCTGCATGAGCGTCATCTGCGACGCGCTGGCGCCGGCCCGCGCGGCGGGCATCAGCAGCAGGACCACGAGCGCGGCGACCGGGAGCGTCTTGAGGACGTGCAAGAGCTTCATGGCAGGTGCGAGAGAAACAGCTGGGGCGGCGCGATGTTGCGCTGGGCGCCTCCGCTTAACGCGTTGCAACACTAGCGATGCCCGTTCGAGGTTCCGGCTACACGGGTAAGCTCACCCCCGTGACGATTGGAAGCTCCATCGTCCTTATCGCGATCGGCGCCGTGCTCAGGTACGCCGTGACCGGCGAGGTCGACTGGATCGACATACAGACGGTGGGCACGATCCTGCTGCTGGTGGGCGTCCTCGGCCTGATCCTGTCGCTGCTCTACACGTTCATGTGGAGCCCGGCGTCGCGCCGCCGGCGCGAGCACGAGTACTACGACGACCGCCCCCCGCCGCCCACGCGCCGGTACTAGCATTCACAGGCGGACATGGCGCGGGAGCGGACGCACGACGTCGTGGTCGCCGGCGCCGGAATCGTCGGCCTTGCGTGCGCCTGGCGCGCCGCTCAGGCCGGCATGTCCGTCCTCGTGCTCGACCGGGGCGACGGCGCTCCCGGACCGGCCTCCACGGTCGCGGCGGGGATGCTCGCGCCGGTCACCGAGGCCGCCTTCGGCGAGCACGAGCTCCTGCGCGTCAACCTGGCCGGCCGGGCGGAGTGGCCCGGGTTCGCGGCCGAGCTCGCCGAGCGCTCCGGCCTCGATTTGGAGTACTCGGAGGCCGGTGCCCTGGTCGCTGCGGTCGACCGCGACGACGTCGCCGAGCTGCGCCGTCTCAACGAGCTTCAGCGCTCGCTCGGGCTCGGCGCCGAGTGGCTGACGGGGCGCGAGTGCCGGCGGCTCGAGCCCGGCCTGTCGCCGCGGGTGTCCGGCGGCGTGCTCGCACCGCGGGACGGGGCGGTCGACCCGCGTGCCGTCATCCGGGCCCTGCGCGAGGTGCTGCGCGGCGAGGGCGTGGAGGTGCGGACGGGGATCGAGGTGCTCCGCGTGGAGGACGCGGGCGGGCGCGTGACCGGGCTCGCCACCTCCCGCGGCGCCCTGGCCGCGGAGCGCGTGGTCGTCGCCTGCGGCGCCTGGAGCGGCGCGCTGCATCCGTCGGCGCCGGCTCTCCGCCCGGTGAAGGGGCAGATCGTGCGGCTGCGCGGCGAGCCGCTGGCGCACCGGATCGTGCGGACGCCGCGCTGCTACGTCGTGTCGCGGCCGGGGGGCGAGATCGTGGTCGGCGCGACCTCGGAGGAGCAGGGCTTCGACACCACCGTCACAGCGGGCGCCGCCCAGCGCCTGCTCGAGTACGCCTGGGAGGTACTGCCCGACGTCGAGGAGCGCGAGCTGGTTGCCGTCGAGGCGGGACTGCGACCGGTGACGCCCGACAACCTGCCGGCGGTAGCGGCGGCGGGGCCCGAGGGGCCCGAGGGGCCCGAGGGGCTCGTATGGGCGACGGGCCACGGGCGCGGCGGCGTGCTGCTCGCGCCCCTCGCCGCGCGCACGGTCGCCGAGCTCCTGGCCGGCCGCGACGCGCCGGTCGCCGGGGGCGTCGCGTGAACGTCACCGTGAACGGAGAGCCGCGCGAGGTCCGCGAGGGCGCGCGCGTGGCCGACGCGGTGGCAGCCGCCGGAGCCGAGCCGGCCGGCCGCGGGATGGCGGTCGCGGTCGACGGCGAGGTGGTGCCCCGCGGCGAGTGGGACGGATTCGAGCTGCGCGACGGTCAGCGCGTGGAGGTGCTGCGGGCGGTGCAGGGTGGCTGAGCCGACGCCCATGACCATCGCCGGGCGCGAGCTCCGGTCGCGCCTGATCGTCGGGACCGGCGGCTTCGCGAGCCTCGAGGCGATGGGGCGGGCCGTCGCCGCGACGGGCGCCGAGCTCGCGACCGTCGCACTGCGGCGGGTCGACCCCTCGGCGCGCGGCTCGATCGTGGACGTCCTCGAGGAGGCCGGCTGCACACTCCTGCCCAACACCGCCGGCTGCTTCACGGCCCGCGACGCCGTCCTCACCGCCCAGCTCGCGCGCGAGGCGTTCGACACCGACTGGGTGAAGCTCGAGGTGATCGGCGACGAGCGCACGCTGCTGCCCGACCCGAGCGAGCTGCTCGACGCGGCCGAGACCCTCGTCGGGGACGGCTTCACCGTCCTGCCCTACACGAGCGACGACCCGGTGCTCGCGCGGCGACTCGAGGATGCGGGCTGCGCGGCGGTGATGCCGCTCGGGTCGCCGATCGGCAGCGGCATGGGCATCCTCAACCCGTACAACCTGCGCCTGATCGTCGAGCACGCGAGCGTGCCGGTGATCCTCGACGCCGGCATCGGCACCGCGTCGGACGCCGCCCTGGCGATGGAGGCGGGGTGCGACGGGATCCTGCTCGCGAGCGCGATATCGCGCGCCGCCGACCCGGTGGCCATGGCCCACGCGATGCGGCTCGCGGTCGAGGCCGGGCGGCGCGCCTTCGAGGCCGGGCGGATCCCGCGGCGCCTATACGGGGAGGCGTCGACGCCGACAGAGGGCATCCCCGAGCTCACGTGAGCTCCGAGCTAGACGAGCAGGGCTTCGCCGCGCGCTGGCGGGCGGCGTGGGGCAGCGGAGAGCGCGACGCCTTCGCCTCCTGCTGCTCCGCCGAGGTCAGCTACGAGGACCCGGCGACGGCCGAGCCGGTCGAGGGGCTCGACGCGCTCGCCGCGCACGCCGCCCGCTACCGCGAGGCGTTCCCCGACATGCGCATCGAGCCCGCCGGGCAGTCGGTGTCAGAGGGCGGCTTCGCCTGCGTGCCGTGGCGGCTGCTTGGCACCCACCGCGGGTCGTTCGCCGGCATCCCGGCGAGCGGCCGCTTCGTGGTCGTCCAGGGGCTCCACTACCTGGAGCTTCGCGACGGCCGCGTGCGCCGCGCGCGCGGGTTCTTCGACCTCTACGACGCCGCCGTCCAGCTCGGGATGCTGCCGTCGCGCGGCTCGCTCGCCGAGACCGCGCTGCTCCTGTTCCGCGGCTTCGGCCTGCGCCCGCGCGCGTAGCCGGCGCCGTCAGCCGCCGGCGACCAGGAACTCGAGCAGCGCCTTCTGCGCGTGCAGGCGGTTCTCGGCCTGGTCCCAGACCGCCGAGCGGTCGCCGTAGAGGACCTCGGCCGAGATCTCCTGACCCGGGTGCGCCGGCAGGCAGTGGAGCGCGATCGCCTCGGGGCGGGCGACCGCCATGAGCGACTCGTCGAGCCGGTAGGGCTCGAGCGCGGTCAGGGCGCCGGGGTCGGACTCGTCGCCCATGCTCACCCAGACGTCGGTGTAGAGGGCGTGCGCTCCCTCGGCCGCGGCGCGCGGGTCGCTCGTCACGCTCACCGTGCCGTCCACCCGGAGCGACGGCCGGCGGTCGTCGGGCGTAGCCACGGCCACCTCCATGCCGGCCTTCGCGCCGAGCAGCATCAGCGAGTTGGTCATGTTGTTGCCGTCGCCGACGTACGCGAGCTTGAGCCCGCTGAGGTCACCGAACCGCTCGCGCAGCGTCAGCAGGTCCGCGAGCGCCTGGCAGGGGTGGTGATCGGCCGTGAGCATGTTCACCACCGGGACCTCGGCGTGCTCGGCCACCTCGACCACCGTCGCGTGGGGCCCGGTCCGGATCCCGATCGCGGCGACGAAGCGCGACATCACGAGGCCGAAGTCGCGCAGCGGCTCGCCGCGGGAGAGCTGCGTCTCGCCCTCGCGCAGCACGATCGCGTGGCCGCCCAGCTCGGTCACCCCGGCCTCGAACGAGACGCGCGTTCGCGTGGACGGCCTGTCGAAGACGAGCGCGACGGACCTGTTCTCGAGCGCCCGGGACGCGAGCCGGTCGGCCTTCAGCTCGAGTGCACGGTCGAGGACGGCGCTCAGCTCGTCGGCCGTAAGCTCGTCGCCGGTGAGGAAGTGACGCGTCACCCGCGGATCGTAGTCCGCGCCGCCACCTGGAACCTGTTCCACGGGCGCGACTTCCCGCCCGACCCGGCGTTGCTCACGCTGCGCTCGCGCGTCCTGCGGGTGACGGAGACGAACGCGACCCACGCGCAGGTCAACCGGCCGCTCTTCCACGAGTTCGCCGCCGTGGTCGCTCGCCTGCCGTGGGACGTCGCGCTGCTTCAGGAGGCGCCCCCGGGCTGGCTCCGGCCGCTGTGCCGGGCCAGCGACGCGAGCGGGGCGTCGGCGTTGACGTCGCGCAACTGGGGCCACGCGCTCCGCGCGCTCGCGGCGCGCCTCAACCCCGATCTCGTCGCGTCGGCGGAGGGCGGGTCGAATCAGCTGCTCGTCCGCCCGCCGTGGCGGATCGAAGCCGTCGACCGTGTGACCATCGCGCGGCGCCCCGAGCGGCGGCGGATGCTCCTCGCGCGGCTGACGCACGCCGGGGGCGCGGAGATCGCCGTGGCCAACCTGCACGCGTCCACCGGAGACCGCGCCGACGAGGTGCTGTCCGCCGCCGCGCGCGCCGTCGACTGGAGCGGCGGTGCCCCGCTCCTGTTCGGGGGCGACCTGAACGTGCGGCCGCGGCGGAGGCCCGAGGCGTTCGCCGAGCTCGAGTCGCGCTTCGGCCTCGCCCCGCCGACGGCCGCCGACGCGATCGACCACCTGCTCGTGCGGGGACTCGCGGTGGTCGACCCGCCGCGCCGGCTGCGGCCCGCGGAGCGCGAGGTGGAGGACCGCGCCACCGGCCGGGCGCTGCAACTCTCCGACCACTCGCCCGTCGTCGCGACGTTCGAGGTGGAATAGTCCGCACCGTCGCGGGGTACCCGTGGCGAGGGACTTAGCGAGAGAGGAGAGCGGCATGGCCGAGTCATCGAGGAGTTCGGGCGGAGGTCGCGGGCGGAGTTCGTCCTCGGGCGGCGGCTCGCGGTCCGGAGGAAGCTCGCGCTCGGGCGGGTCGCGGTCCGGCGGCAGCTCGCGGTCGAGCAGCTCCCGTTCCAGCAGCTCCCGCTCCAGCAGCTCCCGCTCCAAGAGCGGCGCGCGCTCCGGCAGCTCGCGCTCCAAGAGCGGCGCGCGCAGCAAGAGCTCGCGCTCCGGCAGCTCGCGCAGCGCGTCGAGCTCGTCGAGCCGCTCGAGCTCGTCGAGCCGCAGCAGCAGCCGCTCCGGCGCGTCCACGCGCAAGGCGGCCGCCCGCAAGGGGGGCAAGGCACGCGGTCGCCAGCAGACCGCGCAGAAGCGCGCGCGCCAGACCGGATCGGCGGCGGCGGGTCCTGCGTCCGAGCTGTCGGGCAAGTCGGTCGCGGAGCTGCGCGAGGCGATCGCGAAGGGCGTCGTGGCGCCGCTCAACCTCGTGATGCTCACGCGCGACCGGATCCAGGAGGTCATGGACGAGGCCGTGGGCCGCGGCCGGATGACGGCGGAGGACGCGCAGGACCTCGCGCGGACGCTCCTCGAGCGCGGCCGCAAGCAGACCAACGACGTGCTCGGCGACCTCGAGCAGCTCCTCGGCCGCGGCGGCGACCCGATCCAGGACGCCCGCAAGGCGGCCGGGCGCGCCCGTGCGCAGGTGGAGGAGGCGACCTCCAAGGCTCGCGGGCGCGTGCGCGAGGCGGGCGACGTGGCACTCGTCCAGGCGGACCGCGCCCGGCGGGTGGCCGGGGTCGGGCCGAGCTTCCCGATCCTCGGGTACGACGACCTGACGGCAGCACAGGTCCAGGGCCGCCTCGACACGCTCACGCCGGCCGAGCTGCGCAAGGTGCGCGACTACGAGCGCCGCAACGCGAACCGCAAGTCGGTGCTGGACGCGATCGAGTCGAAGCTGAGCTAGACAGGGGCCAGGCCCCCTGTCTCGTTACGCGGGCGCCAGGTCGCGGGCGACCGCGGCCAGCCGAAGCCGTTCGCCGGTCAGCTCGCCCAACAGCTCGTCGGCGCCGCGCGCCTGCCCCTCGGCCCACAGCGTGCGCAGCAGGCCGCCGGCCTCGGGCGAGGCGAACCAGCGCGGTCCGAACCGCTCGCGGAACGTGCGGCGCAGGTGCGTCTCGAGCGCCCACGCGCGGAGGTAGCGGGCCACGTAGAAGAAGGCGTCCACGTCGGTGAGCCAGGTCGCCGCCGGCCAGTCCACCCGGACGGCCTCCGACAGCAGCGCCGCGTAGCGCTCCCGCGCGCCCCCGCCGTCGAGGGCACCGCCCTGGAGCTCGAGCTCGTAGCGGAGCTTCGCGCAGTACCGCCGCAGGAAGTACAGGCGCACCGCCCGCGAATGCCGGATCGGCTCGCGCGTGTCCGCCACGCCGAGCATCGCGTCGAGCCACTCGGGCGAGTCCACCAGTCCCTCGAAGAGGAAGGCGAACCCCTCGGTCACGGAGTTGTCGCCCAGGTAGCGGTGCTCGACGGGCAGCCGGCGGTCCATGCGCGCGTAGTGCTGGGCGTGCCCGGTCTCGTGGTAGAGGACCACGTAGTCCTCGCGCCCGCCGTAGCGAGCCATCACCAGATGCACCTCGTCGGGAACGCGGACGGGTGCGCAGAAGGCTCGCGGCGTCTTGTTCGGGCGCTCCTCGAGGTCGAGTGCGATCTCGGCGTCGGCGAGCCCGAGGCCCGCGAGCGTCAGCTCGTACGTCCGCAGCAGGCCGTCGGCCGGAAACGCGTGGTCGAGTCGCGGAGCCCGCATGAACGCCGCGACGTCCGATCGCCGCAGCTCCCCGAGCCCGAGCCCCAGCTCCCGCTGCAGCTCGGGCTCCAGCACCTCCTCATACCAGGGGTCCGTGGCTGCCAGGAACTCCTCGCACTGACGTCCCAGCTCGCGCAGGTCGATCCCGCTCAGTCGCTCGCACATGTCGAGCGTGCTCTCGAACCCGAGCTCGCGCGAGAGCGACGCGGCGCGCTCGTGAGCCTGCACGTGCAGCGGGTTCAGGTGCGACTCCGTGACCCGCAGCGCCGCCTGCTCGAGCGCCGCCCGGCGATCCGGGTCGGGCTCGTTCGACTGCTCGATCGCCGCCCGCCGGTAGGGCAGGCGCTCGCCGTCCAGCTCGACGGTGAGCGTCGCCTCGAGCCGCGCGACCTCGGCAGCCTCCGCCTTCGTGGCGCGCCCGATGTGGCCCTCGGCGGCGAACCGGGCGAGCTCGCGCGGTCCGGCGGCGAGCAGATCGTCGACCGCGGGGCGCTCGAAGAGCGCGGCGTGCCGGTCGTAGATCGGCTCGAGGTCGAAGGTGTCCTTGCGGCCCGAGAGGTGGAGCACGTACTCGCGCTCGAGCTCCTCGACGAAGCGCTCGACCCCCCCGCGATAGGCCTCCACGTCCATCGGCTGCCAGCATAGGTCGGGTGGAGGGCACCACCCAGGCCCGCGCCGCGCGCCCGAGGCGCGGCGACGAGCTCGAGCTGACGATCGACTCCCTGGCGCACGGCGGGAACGGGGTCGCGCGCGCTCAGGGCTTCGTCGTGTTCGTCCAGGGCGCGGTACCCGGCGACCGCGTGCGAGCCGTGGTCGGGAAGGCCAAGCGCGGCTACGCCGAGGCGCGGGTGGTCGAGCTCCTCGACCCGAGCCCGGACCGGATCGAGCCGCGCGCGCCGCACCCCGGGGCGCCGTGGCAGGTGCTGCCGTACGAGCGCCAGCTCGCGGAGAAGGAGAGCCAGGTGCGCGACGCGCTGGAGCGCCTCGGCGGCTTCGAGGGCGCGCCCGTGGAGCCGATCGTCCCGGCGGTCGAGCAGTGGCGCTACCGCAACAAGCTCGAGTACTCGTTCGGTTCGGACGCGGACGGCGAGCTCGTGCTCGGCTTCCACCGTCAGGGACGCTGGAACGAGATCGACGACGTGACGGAGGACGTGCTGGCCTCCGAGCGGGTCGACGAGGTCCGCGAGAACGTGAAGGCCTGGTGCCGCGCCGAGGGCCTCAACGGGTGGGACCGCCGGGACGGATCGGGCTTCCTACGCAACCTCGTGGTCCGCGAGGGCACGCGCACCGGGATGCTCCAGGCGCGGCTCGTGACGAGCGCCGGCGACTTCCGGGCAGCGGAGCTCGCCGAGGCGGCGGGGGCCGACAGCTTCCTCTGGACGCGCACCGGCGGGGTGTCCGAGACCACCCGCGAGGGCGAGACCCGCCAGCTCCGCGGGCCGCTCAAGATCGCGGAGGAGCTCGACGCGCTCGGCGCCCGGCTGCGGTTCGAGGTCTCGCCCGAGGCCTTCTTCCAGGTGAACACCGCGATGGCCGAGCGCCTCTACGGGAGCGCCGCCGAGCTGGCCGGGCTCACGGGTCGCGAGCGCGTCTTCGACCTCTTCTCGGGGATCGGGACGATCGCGCTGGCCCTGGCGACGGCCGCCGGCGAGGTCTGGGGCGTCGAGGTGGTCGAGCGGGCGGTGGCGGACGCGGCCCGCAACGCCCGCATCAACGCGATCGACAACGCGCGCTTCTTCGCGGGCGACGTCCGCACCAGCGTCCGGCCGCTGGTGGAGGAGGCGGGCCGGCCCGACGTGGTGGTCGTCGACCCCCCGCGGCCGGGGCTGTCGGCCAAGATCGTCCGTCGCGTGCTGGAGACCGAGCCGAGACGGATCGTCTACGTGTCGTGCAACCCGACGATGCTCGCGCCGAACGCGCGGCAGGTCGCGGACGCGGGCTACCGGCTCGTGACCGTGCGGCCGGTCGACATGTTCCCGCAGACCCCGCACATCGAGTGCGTGGCGCTGCTCGAGCGCGCCGCCTAGGCGTCCGGCAGCTCGTCCTCGGCCTCGAGCGGCACCTGCTCGGCCGCGTGCACCGAGCAGAGGTAGACCTCGCCCGCCTCGAGCGAGGCCTTTATCTCCTCCTCGGTCAGGGTCGCCCCGCACTCGGCGCAGGTGCGCTCGATGACGGGGTCGACGCTGTGGGGCTCGAGGTCCACGGGCTACGCCTCGGCCTTCGCCGAGCTGGCCGTGACGTGGGTGACGGGCTTGCCGGTCGCCCGCTCGACGCGATGCGGCAGGTCGAGCTTCAGCCACTTCGAGACGTGCTTGGGGAGGGTCGACACGATGATCTCGTCGAACTGCTTGAAGTTCACCGCGTCCTCGACGGCGGCGACGGGGTCGGGATCGCCGACCTTTCCGTCGTCCACGTCGAGCCCCTCGCGCCGCAGGTGCTCGACCGCCGCCTGCAGGTCGTGCTCCGCCTCACCCCCGCCCGAGTGCATGTCGGCGGCCCACGCCACGCCGTGGGGCGTCGCGGGGACCAGCAGGTGGAACTTCACGTCGCCGCGCGACGCGCGCTCCTTGAGCGCCTCGAGCAACTCGGGAGAGCCCGCGGTGCGGTTCGCGACGACCAGTACGTCCGCCCTGTCGGCCATGAAGCCTCCTCGTCTCGACGCCCCGGACTCTAGTACGGCGGGAACGCCGCGTACCACTCGCCGAGCGAGCGGAAGGCCGCCCAGAACTCGCGCTTCGAGGACTCGTCGTCGAGGGCCTCGTCGATGTCCGGCACGAACAGCGCGTCGCATGACGGCGTGAGCTTCTGGATCCGCCCCGGCTCGGGGTCGACGGGTCGCCCGAGCGGGACCTCGAGCTCCATCAGCTCGGCCAGCGCCGCCTCGCCCATGACCACCACGATCCGCGGCTGCACGACCGCCAGCTCCTCGAGCACCCGCGCGCGGCACTCCGGAGCGGACTGGTCGGTGTCGCCCACGGGGCACTTCACGCAGAGCGTCCCGTAGACCGCCAGGGGGTCGATCCCGAGCCGCTTGAAGCTCTTCATCAGCGCGCTCCCCGCGCGGCCGTAGAACGCCACGCCCTCCTCGATCTCGGACGCGGTGGGCGCGTACTTGAGCAGCATGATGTCCGCCTGCGGATGGCCCGACCCGAGCACGGGCATGAGCTGTCCGCGCGGGCAGTGCTCGCACTCCTGAAGCTCGCGCGTGAGCTGGTTCAGCTCGCGTATCGCGCGCTCCAGGTACTTCTCGCGAATCTCGTCGTCCGTGGCCGGCATCCAGCCGCGGGTTTTTGACGGGGGCCGCTGCTGTCCTTTCGCGTGCATCACTTGTTGCCCCGGCGGCGGGCCTGCCTGGGGGCGCGCTTGGTGGGTCGCGGAGCCGCCCCGGGCGCCTTCGTCTGGATCAGCTTCAGCGCCTGGACGTAGAGGAGGCTCTGCTTGCGCCTGATGATGTCGGCGTCGCGAAGCGACTCGAGGAACTCCTCCGGGCCGTCGAAGTCGCGCATCGCGATCTTGACCGAGCCGAGCCCCTGCGGCACGTGGCTGTCGGAGCCCGCGCCGGCCACGATCCTGTACTTGGCCGCGAAGCGGGCGGCCTCCTCGTTGAACGACTTCATCGCCACGCGCGGGTTGAAGACCTCGATCGCGTCGATCTGCTCCACGACCTCGAGCAGGTGCTCGTAGTCGGGGACCGAGTGCATGCGGTCGAACGGATGCGGGACGTACACGAGCCCGCCCTGGCGGCGGATCTCCGCGATCGTCTCGTCGAGGGTCAGCCCGCGCGGGATCTTCTCGCGGATGAACAACCCGATCACCTCGCCCTGGTCGGCGGTCTTCACCTCCTCGGCGACGATCACCTTGATCCCGTCCGCCTGCCGCTCGGCCTCGAGGGCGCCGGAGATCTCGTTGTGGTCGGTCACGGCGATCGCGCCGAGGCCGCGCTCCTTCGCGGTTTCGAGCAGCCGCTCCACAGGCGTCGCGCAGTCGTGCGAGTGGTCGGTGTGCATGTGGAGGTCCACGTGGATCAGGTCGCGGGCGGCCAGGCGCTTGCGGACCGTCGCGTTGCCCGGCCCGTGGCGGCGGGCCGCGATGTGCTCGTACAGGTCCTCGAAGTCCGCTCCCACGCGCGACCACTCGAGCGTCGGATGGAGCTCGGCGACCTGCCGCCGCAGCCGCTCGCGCAGCTCGGAGTCGCCGACCAGGCGGGCCATCTGGGCGGCCAGCGTGTCGGTGTCGCGCGGCTCGAAGAGCAGGCCGAGGTCGCCGTCGGCCAGGGCCTCCTCGTACTGCGGCAGCCGCGACGCGACCGGCACCGCGCCGCCCGCCATCGCGCGGAACGGCAACTGGGGTGCGGGCGTGGCGCCGGAGGAGGCCGCGACCACGATGTCCGCCTGCGCGAGGTGCTGCGCCTCGGAGCCGTGCTCGGGGCCGACGAAGCGCACGCGGTCGCGGATCGCCCGCGCGACCGGGACCGCCGGCTCGACGGCGGAGAGCCGCGACCAGACCGTCGCCTGCCAGGGCAGGTGCGGCGGCAGCCGGCGCAGCGCGCGCAGGAAGAGCCGCATGGCCGCGCGCTCCTCCTCGGCGACGTACAGGATCTCCACCACCTCGCGGTCGTCGCGGTGGGGGCGCGGCACGAGCTCGGCGCCCGGCGGGATGACGCGGTAGTCGCCCGGGAAGTAGCGCGCCACCAGGTCGCGGGTGGCGTTCCAGCTCGCCGTGCGCCCGTCGAGCCTGCCGAACAGGAGGCTCACGAGGCGGCGCGCCACCTGCGTGGAGAGCACGCGCTCGGTGGCCGAGTGGAACGTGCCGACGTTGAGCGCCTTCGAGTGGCGCAGCGCCGCCGACGCCGCGCTCGGCGCGAACGGCTCGTGCACGTGCACGAAGTCGAAGTCGGCGCCGTCGAGCAGGGTCTCGATGCTGCGCGAGACGTCCACCGGCAGCGAGACCGGTCCGCCGCGCCGCGCCGGCAGGCTCTGGCCGACGGCGAGGACGGAGGCGCAACCCGTGCCGTCGAACGCGGCGTCGGGGTCGTTCGCCACCCGCTTGATCCGCTCGCGCGACTCCCGGATCAGCTCGCGCGACTCGGACGGCGCGACCACGACCACGCGGTGCCCGCGCCCGCAGAGCTCGTCCGAGAGACGCTCGACGAACCGGTTGACCTCGTGGTGCTGCTCCCAGGCGTACGGCGTGACCTGGGCAATCGAGAAGCGCTCCGCGGGCACCGTCGCAGCATACGTGGCGCAACTGGATCGCCCGCGTCGGGTTACTTGAGCATGCGGCTCCCGCTCGCAGCGCTCGTCGCCGGCCTCCTGTTCCCGGCCGCCGCCTCGGCGGCGACCGCTGAGGTGAAGGTGATCCAGGGTTACGGCACGTACGCGGTGGCGCAGTACGAGGCCGCCCCGGGCGAGGTCAACGACCTCACGGCGCAGGGGGCGACCGACCCGATCGTCCTGACGGACACGGGCGCCGAGATCACGCCCGGCCCGGGCTGTACCGCTATCACCGCGCACAGCGTGACGTGCACGAGCCCGAGCACCGACTCGGACCTCACGGTGTACGCGGAGCTCGGGGACGAGGCCGATCACTTCACCAGCGAGGGGCCGTCGTTCGACGCGGAGGGCGGGCCGGGCGACGACGACCTGGAGGGCGGCGCGGCGGGCGGGACGCTCGAGGGCGACGAGGGCGACGACACCCTCCGAGCCGGGGTCGCCGGCGGGTGGCTCCTGGGCGGCGACGGCGCCGACGAGCTGACCGGCTCGGATCGCAACGACCAGCTCCGGGGTGGTGCGGGACCCGACAAGATCGACGGCGCGGGCCAGTTCGACACCGACTGGTCCTACGGCGACATCGTCAGCTACGAGGATCAGAACGGTCCCGTCACGGTCGACCTCAGCGAGCCGGGCTCGCCGGCTGGCGCGGCCGGTGAGGGCGACACGATCTCGAACGTCGAGAGCGTCCACGGAAGCCGCGGCCCGGACACGATCACGTTGAGCCAGGACCTGCCGCCCGGCGGGCGCCGGACGCTGGTGCTCGGGAACGGCGGCAACGATCTGATCAGCGGCGGTCCGGGGCCCGACGAGCTGTACGGCGACAGGAGTCATGACCGGATCCGTGGAGCCGGTGGCGACGACGTCGTCGGCGGAGGGCCGGGTCGCGACACGCTCGACGGCGGCGCCGGCGAGAACGAGATGGGCAGCTCGGAGGGCGACCTGCCCGAGCGAGACGTCGTGAGGTGCGGGGCCGGGGGCTCGGTTTCCGTCGGATCCGGCGTCAGGCCCCTGCTCGACCTGATCGACCAGAGCTGTGGTCGCCTCACGTTCTTCGGGGGGCCCCTGGTGGAGGTCCTCCACGCCTTCAAGGGCCAACCGGTCAGCGCGGTCCAGCTGACGCCCCAGTGCTGGAAGCGCTGCGTGGTCGCCGTCGAGCTTCACGCGCACGGCCGGGTCGTGGGGGCGGCGCAGCGCGAGATCAAGCGCGAGCGCAGCGGCACGCTGACGATGCCGCTCAGCCGCGCCGTGCGCGACGAGCTCGCTCAGGCGGGGGCGCTCAAGCTCGGCGTGTCGATCGTCGTCCGCTGGGGAGCGCGGTTGCGACACCGGGACGCGACCGGCTACTCCCTGCTGCTGCACGGGTCGCCGCCCGCGCGCTAGCGCTCCGCCGGCTCCTCCAGCCACTCGTCCAGCACGTCCACCTCGTGCACCATCGCCGCGACCGCGAGGATCCGCCGCACCTGAGGCGAGGGGTTGACGAGCGTCAGGTGTCGCCCGCGCCGGCGAAGCCGGCGGCCGAACTCGAGCAGCATCCTGAAGGAGGCGCCGTCCAGGAACTCGAGCGCGGCCAGGTCGATCACGAACACGCTGGCCGGTCCGCGGTCGCACTGCTCGAGCTCCTTGGACAGCGGCAGGAGGGTGCCGCGGTCGAGCTCGCCGAAGACCGCGATCCGAACCGTGTGACCGCGGTGGGCGGTCAGGATCCGGAGGCTGCGGTTGGGCAGTGACATGGGGCGCCTCGGCGCCCCACGCCCTGCCGAATCTACTCCTGCGCGGCCCTCGCCGCCGCAACCGGGGTCGCCGGGATGGGTTCCTTGAGCGTGCGACCTGCGCTGACCCTGGCTGCCATCGCGCTCGTGCTGCCGGCCTCGTCGCCGGCCTCGACAGCGCGGCTGATGCAGACCGACCAGTACGTCGCGGGCGTGAGCTACACGGCCGCGGACGGCGAGGTCAACGACGTCGAGGTCAAGCGCGCCGGCGACGCGGTGGTCGTGACCGATCCCGGCGCTGTCATCAACGGCAGCGACGGGTGCGCGCCGTCCGGGCCGCACGCGGTCACGTGCACGTCCACCCTTCACATCGACGAGGTGTACGCGACGCTCGGCGACCGCGACGACTCCCTGGCCGTCGGCGAGCTTGTGCTCTACGCCAAGGGCGGTTCCGGCGCCGACGAGCTGACGGCGAGCTCCAGGTTCTTCGCCGAGCTGAAGGGCGGCAGGGGTGGCGACGTCCTCACGGGCGGCGACGGCGGCGACGTGGTCGCGGGTGGACCCGGTCCCGATCGAATCGCGGGCCGCGGCGGCGCCGACTCGCTGAGCGGAGGGGGTGATGGCGACGCGATCGACGGGGGTGAGAACGGAGACTTCCCGAGTGGCGGCGACTTCGTGTCCTACGGCGACCACCGGGCGCCGGTGACCGTGGACCTGAGCCGGCCCGGCTCCCCCGCGGGCGCGGCCGGCGAGGGCGACTCGGTGACCGGCGTCGAGGAGGTCGGCGGCGGCCCGCGCGACGACCGGCTGATCGCCGCGCCGGGCGGGAGCAACATCTACGGCGGCCCCGGCGGAGACGTCGTGCTCGGTGGGCCGGGGCCGGATGTCCTCGCGGCCGGCGAGGGCGACGACGTCGTCGAGGGCCGTGCGGGCGCCGACGACGTCGCCGGCGACGCCGGCCGGGACCGCATCCGCGCCGGCGCGGGCGACGACGTGGTCGACTCCGGCGACGGGCTCGACGAGGACGATCGGCGCGGCTACCAGAAGGACGAGGTCGAGTGCGGGGCGGGCCGCGACGCCGTCATGCCGCGCGACCCGGGCGTGCGCATCCAGCCGATGCTCGACGCGATCGACTTCGATTGCGAGAGCGTCGGGATCGGCTCCCACCTGATTCGGATCGACGCGTTCCGGACTCAGGCCGCCCTCCGGTCGCTCAGCGGCCGGCTCTGGTGCGTGGCGCCGCAGCGCTGCCGCGTGCGGATCACCCTGCGGTTGGGGCACGAGCTCGCCGGCACCGCGGAGCGCGAGCTGCCCGACAACACGCGCCGGCGGCTCGCCGTTCCCCTCGGCGACGAGGCGCGCGCGCAGTTCGAGGCGACAGGCGTCCTACGGCTGCACGTGGCGATCGCGGTCAGGTGGGGCCGCGCGCTGCGCAGGCACCACGAGACGAGCTACACGCTCGTGCTGCGCCGTTCGAGCGTCTCCTCGCGGGCCGGGCGGCTACCACGTGCTCGTCGACGCTAGACGTCGGCCGTAGCGCGGATCTTGGCGCCGCCCGGCAGCTTCGGAGCGCCACCGTGCTGCTCGATGAACCGCTCCGTGTTCTCCCGCGCCACCGGATCGGGCACCTGCACCGGCGGTGACTTCATCAGGTAGGAGGACGGCTCCTCGAGCGGTCCGCCGACGCCGTGGTTGAGCGCCAGCTTGCAGCAGCGGACGGCGTCGATCACGATCCCGGCCGAGTTGGGCGAGTCCCAGACCTCGAGCTTCATCTCGACGTTG
>DATENL010000115.1:0-14566 GCA_035275105.1 Thermoleophilaceae bacterium | reverse complement strand
GCTCGCCGCGTCGGCGGCGGCTTCGGCGTCGCGCTCTCGTTCGCCGGCTGGGCGATCCGTCGCCTGACCGGCCTGCGCCCCGCGGCGCCCATCTCCGGGCAGCGCGCCCTGCGCCCCGGCGTCGCACGCGCCGTGCTCCCGTTCGCGCCCGGGTTCGGCATGGAGATCGGGATGACCGTCGACGCCCACCGCGCCGGCTTCCGGCTCGTCGAGGTCGAGCTCGAGCTCGAGCACCGCGCCACCGGGCGCACCGCCGCCGGCTTCGTCCACCGCGCCCGGCAGCTCCTGGCG
The DNA here is from genome assembly GCA_035275105.1 of Thermoleophilaceae bacterium. Taxonomy (GTDB): domain Bacteria; phylum Actinomycetota; class Thermoleophilia; order Solirubrobacterales; family Thermoleophilaceae; genus AC-37. Next base: position 14,275 of record DATENL010000115.1, on the reverse strand, counting down.
TTCGCCCGCGTTTACGCTTCGCGCCGGTGATCCTCGCGATCGACCAGGGCACGACGGGCACGACCTGCATCGTGTTCGACGGCGACGGGCGGATCGCCGGGCGCGCCTACAGCGAGTTCGAGCAGCACTTCCCGCGCCCCGGGTGGGTCGAGCACGACGCCGCGGAGATCTGGGACGTCACGCGCCGCGTCGCGGGCGAGGCGCTCGACGACGCCGGGGTGGAGGGCTCGAAGCTCGCCGGGATCGGGATAACGAACCAGCGCGAGACCGTCGTCGCGTGGGACCCGAGCACGGGCGAGCCGCTCCACCGCGCGATCGTCTGGCAGGACCGGCGCACCGCGGAGCGCTGCGACGAGCTTCGCCAGGCGGGCCACGAGGAGCTGTTCCGCGAGCGGACGGGGCTCGTCATCGACTCCTACTTCTCCGGCACGAAGATCGAGTGGCTGCTGCGCGAGGGCGGCGTGGATCCCGGCGCGGCGTTCGGGACGATCGACTCGTGGCTGGTCTTCAAGCTCACCGGCCGCCACCTGACCGACTACTCGAACGCCTCGCGCACGCTGCTCTTCGACATCCGCGAGCGCGCGTGGGACCCCGAGCTGTGCGAGCTCCTGTCGGTGGACCCGGCGTCGCTGCCCGAGCCGCTGCCGAGCGCACACGCCTACGGCGAGACCGAGGAATTCGGGGGCCGCGTGCCGGTGGCCGGAATCGCGGGCGACCAGCAGGCGGCCCTGTACGGGCAGGCGTGCCACGAGGCCGGCCTCGGCAAGAACACGTACGGCACCGGCAGCTTCCTGCTCCAGAACGCCGGCGCCGAGCTGCCCCCGCCGCGCGAGGGACTCCTGGCGAGCGTCGCGTGGGGCGTCGGCGACCGCGTCGACTACTGCGTCGAGGCGAGCATGTTCGTGACGGGCGCCGCGGTCCAGTGGCTCCGCGACGGCCTCGGGATCATCGCCGCCGCGGCCGAGACCGAGGAGCTGGCGGGCTCGCTCGAAGGCAACGACGGGGTCTACTTCGTGCCCGCGCTCACGGGGCTCGGCTCGCCCTACTGGGACCCGTACGCTCGCGGGACGATCGTCGGCCTCACGCGCGGGAACGGGCGCGCGCACGTGGCGCGCGCCGCGCTCGAGTCGATCGCCTACCAGGCCGTCGACGCCGTCCGCGCGATCGAGGACGCGACCGGCGAGCGAATGGAGGAGCTGAAGGCGGACGGCGGCGCGACGGCCAACGCCTGGCTGATGCAGTTCCAGGCCGACGTGCTCGGGATCCCGGTCGTGGTGCCGGAGGTGGCCGAGACGACGGCGCTCGGCGCCGCGTACCTCGCGGGCGTGGCCACCGGCGGCTGGAGCGAGGCGGACACGCACGCGATGTGGCGCGAGTCCGCGCGCTACGAGCCGCGCATGGAGGAGGACGAGCGCGCCGCCCTGATCCACGACTGGTCGCGCGCGGTGGAGCGGTCGCGTGCCTGGGTGGAATCCGATGCGTAACCCGATCCGCAGGCCCGGGTAGGGATCCCTGAGTGAAGCCGCAGGTCTACAAGGATCCACGCCCGGTCGAGTACTTCACCCGCTTCCACGACCGGGTGCGCAACGGGCTGCCGGACCTGATGTACGAGGTCGTCCGCGTGGTGCTCACGCCCATCCTGATGCTCTTCTACCGGACGCGTTGCATCGACTCGGACAAGGTGCCGCTGGAGGGCCCGACCGTCGTCACGCCCAACCACTTCTCGTTCTTCGACCACTTCTTCGTGGCGGTGTATCTCCGGCGCAAGGTGCACTTCATGGCCAAGTCGCAGCTCTTCAAGCGTCCGGCGCAGTTCATCTTCACGCACGGCGGCGTCTTCCCGATCCTGCGCGGCCGGCGCGACGAGGAGGCCTTCAAGACCGCCCACACGATCCTCGGCCGCGGCGGGCTCGTGGTGATGTACTCGGAGGGCGGTCGCTCGCGGACCGGTGAGCTGGGAGAGGCCAAGCCCGGCATCGGCCGGATCGCCCTCGAGAGCGGCGCCCCGATCGTGCCCACCGCGATCGCCGGCTCGGCCGAGGTCCGCAACTGGAAGAAGCTGCGCTTCCCGAAGGTCACGGTCCAGTACGGCGACCCGATCCGCTTCGAGCGGGTCGAGGACCCGACCCGCGAGCAGTCGCAGGCCGCGGCCGACATCATCTTCGCGGCCGTCAGGGAGCTCTACTACGGGCTCCACCGCGAGGGCCGCCGCAACGCGATCCAGACCGCCCGTCGCGCCCGCCGCGCCGCCCGCGAGGCCGCTGCCGGAGCGGCGCGGCGGCCCGCCGCCTCCTAGCCCGGACGGGTCGCGCGCGGCGCGAGATCTAGGCGCCTTCAGACTCATTGGCTAGACTGCCGCGCGCCGTGCCCGGAGTGTCAGAACTCTGACATCTCCCCCTTTTGGGTCCGAGGGGCCCCGTCCCGACGCCGTTCGTCAGTTGACTGCGATTACACCTGCACGCCTGGAGATCCGGGGTCTCTCGAAGACCTTCGGCCGCACGCGCGCCCTGAGCGACGCGCACATGACGGTCGCGCCCGGCGAGATCCACGGCCTCGTGGGCGAGAACGGGTCCGGCAAGTCGACCCTGGTCAAGCTCCTGTCCGGCTACCACGCGCCCGACGGGGGCGGCGAGATCCAGCTCGACGGCGAGCCGCTCCCGGTGCCGGTCAGGCCGGCGCAGGCCCGAGCGCGCGGGATGTCCGTCGTGCACCAGGACCTCGGGCTGCTCGACGACTTCACCGTGCTCGAGAACGTCAGGATCGGCGCCTTCGGCCGCCGCCGCTTCAGCCGCGCGATCCGCTGGGGAGGGGAGCGCGAGCTGGCGCGTGCCGCGCTCGACCATCTCGGCCACGCGATCGACCCTGACGCCCGCGTCGGCGACCTGCTGCCCGCCGACCGCGCGACCGTGGCCATCGCCCGCGCGCTCCAGCACCACCAGCCGGGCCGTGGCCTGATCATGTTCGACGAGTCCTCGCGCGCGCTGCCGCGCGACTCCCTGGAGCACTTCCACACGCTGATGCGCGAGGTGGCCGCACGCGGGAGCTCGGTCCTGCTCGTGAGCCACCAGCTCGAGGAGGTCCTCGAGATGGCCGACCGCGTGACGGTCCTGCGCGACGGCGTCGTCGTCGCCGCGGGAATCGCCACCGCGGAGCTCGACGAGCACGAGCTGATCCGGCTGATGCTCGGCCGCGAGCTCGAGTCCCATCCGCTCGAGCGCCCCGCCGCGGCGTCCCCGGATCGAGCGCCGGCCGCTCGCGCGAGCGGGCTGCGCGGCCGGCTCGTCGACGGGATCGACCTCGACGTGGCGGCCGGGGAGATCGTCGGCGCGACCGGCCTCGTCGGCTCCGGCTTCGAGGAGCTCCCCTACCTGCTCGGCGGCGCGCGCTGCGCGGTCGCGGGCCAGCTCACGGTGGGCGACCGCACGATCGACCTCGCCAGCGCGTGCCCGCGCGATCTGGTCGACGCCGGGGTCGCGCTCGTCCCGGAGCGGCGCGACGCGCAGGGGCTGTCCCTGACCATGAGCGTGCTCGAGAACGTGACGCTGCCGCGGATCCGGCTGCACGGCTCGCCGGGGCGGATGGGCCGCGGCTGGCAGCGCGAGGAGGCGGACTGGGTGATCCGGGAGCTGGGCGTGCGCCCGGCCGTGCAGGACGCCCCCGTCGCGCGGCTGTCCGGCGGCAACCAGCAGAAGGTGATGCTGGGCAAGTGGCTGCGCGGCGAGCCCCGGCTGCTGGTGCTTCACGAGCCCACGCGCGCGGTCGACGTGGCCGCGCGACGCGACCTGCTCGAGGCGCTCTTCGGCGTGGCGCGCTCGGGCGCGGGCGTTCTCGTGGCGGGCATGGACGCCCACGAGCTCCACAGCATGTGCGACCGGGTGCTCGTGATGCGCAACGGCAGCGTGGGGGAGGAGCTGCGCGGCGACGAGCTGACGGTCGAGGGAATCGTTAACGCGGTCTACCGCAACCGGACCAATGGCCGGGCGGTGGCCAGGGAGGAGCCGGTCAGATGACGGAAACGCTTCGAAAGGGCGCCGAGCGCTACGCGATCGTCGCGGTGTGGGGGCTGATGATCCTCTTCTACTCGCTGGTGGAGCCGTCGCGCTTCGCGACCTCGGGCACGTTCAAGTCGATCTTCAGCTCGCAGGCGGCGCTCGTCTTCCTGTCGATGGCGTTCCTCTGCACGGTGATCGTCGGCGAGTTCGTGGACCTGTCCGTGGCGGGGATCCTCGGCCTGTGCGCGACGGTCGTGCCGGTCCTCTCGGTCATGCACGGCGTGCAGATCTGGCTCTCGTCGGTGATCGCGGTGCTGATCGGAACCGCCGCGGGGGCGATCAACGGAGCGCTGGTGGTCGGGCTCGGCGTGAACATCATCGTCGTCACGCTCGGCATGAGCACGCTCCTGCTCGGGATAGCGCTGGCGATATCCCACCTCCACGTGGTCAGCGGCCTCCCGGCCTCGTACTCGAAGATCGCGCTGCTCGACGTGGGCGGCCTGCCGATCTCGTTCTACTACGGGATCGCGATCGCCCTGGCCTTCGCGTACGTGCTCGGCTTCACGCCCCTCGGCCGGCACATGCGCTTCGTGGGCGCCAACCGCGAGGTCAGCCGGCTCGCCGGCATCCGGGTCAACCGGATCCGCTTCGGCGCGTTCGTCATGGCCGGCTTCCTGAGCGGCCTCGGCGGCGTGGTGGTCACGGCCGGCCTCGGCGGGTTCGACCCGTCGTCGGCGGTCACGTACCTGCTGCCCACCGTCTCCGCGGTCTTCCTCGGTACCGCCGTCGTGCAGCCCGGCCGGTTCAACCCGATCGGGACGCTCGTCGGCGTCTACTTCCTGGCCACCGGGATCCTCGGGCTCCAGCAGCTCGACCTCGACTCGTGGATCTCGGACGTCTTCTACGGAGCGGCGCTGATCATCGCCGTCTCCCTGTCAACCATCGTTCGAAGGGAGTCAACTGCCCAATGACCAAGAACCGTCACTTACTCAGCCGCATCGCGGCCGTGGGAGCGTCGACCCTGGCGCTGACCGCGGTCGCCGGATGCGGCTCGGATGACGAGAAGTCGACCACCTCCGGCTCCGGGGGCGGTCCGGGCGTGGCGGCCGCGAAGGCGAAGGTGGCCGACCTGATGAAGCCGACCACCGAGTTCGCCCCGCCGGGACCCGCGCTCAAGGACGTGAAGTCGCTGTCCGGCAAGACCGTCTGGTACATCCCGATCACCGAGAAGGTCGAGTTCTTCCAGGCGGTGACGAGCGGGTTCAAGACGGCGCTCGACAAGGCCGGCGTGAAGCTGCGGACCTGCAGCGGCGAGGCCAACCCGTCCGCCACCGCGGCCTGCGTGAACCAGGCGGTGGACGCGCGCGCGGGCGCGATCGTGCTCGACGCGATCCCGATCGCCGTCGCCGCCCAGGCGTTCGAGGCCGCGAAGGCGAAGGACATCCCTGTCCTCGTGACCGACCAGAACCCGCCCCCGCCGGGCGCCCCGGGCGCGGTCAAGGGGCTCGGCGACGAGAAGCTCTCGTACCAGCCGTTCGGAGCCGAGGACCTGCAGAGCGGGGTGGCCGACTGGATCATCGCCGACTCGAACGGCAAGGCCAAGGTGCTGATCACCGAGCTGACCGACTCGCCCTCGACCGAGCAGTGGATCCAGCGCGGCGCGGTCGCGGAGTACAAGAAGTACTGCCCGGATTGCGAGACGACGGTGACGAAGATCAACATCGCGAGCCTTCAGCTCGTGCCGTCGAAGATCAGCGCCGAGCTGACGCGCAACCCGGACATCGACTACGTCCAGCCGCAGTTCGACGCGGTCGCGCAGCCGATTCAGGCCGGCGTCCAGCAGGCCGGCTTCGCCAACAAGGTGAAGGCGGCCAGCGCCACCGGGCTGCTCAGCGGCCTCCAGCAGGTCAAGCAGGGCGGCTTCATCAAGGCCGACATGGGGATCGACTACGCCTACCAGGGCTGGGCGATCGCCGACGCCGCGTTCCGGATGATGCTGGGCGAACCGCCGGTCGAGGAGAAGATCCCTCAGCGGCTCTTCACGAAGGAGAACATCGGCGAGGTCGAGCTGACCAAGGAGGCGGAGGCCACCGGAGAGTGGTACGGCTCGACCGAGTTCACGGAGATGTTCACGAAGCTGTGGGGCCTCTAGCCGACGCGTAGGCCCGGCGAGGCCTGACGGGACGGGCGTGCGCGCGGCGCGCGCCCGTCCCGATCGCCAGTTCCTCGATCGCGTCGCCGAGCATCGTCGGCAGCCGTGAGACCGCGCCCAGCGCGCCCGGGTCCGCGTAGGCGGCGAAGTGCGCGGCGCCGTCGTAGGTGAGGATGCCGATCGCCAGCCCGTGCCGGTCCGGGATAGGGATCACGGGGTAGATCGAGCGCACCCGGGCGCCGGCGGCGTACAGCGGGACCCGCGGTCCAGGGACGTTGGAGATCGTGAGGTTGTAGAGGCGCGGGCTGGCCGCGAGCCTGGCGGCCGTCGTCTGGAGCGGCTCCGGCAGGGCGCCCAACGAGCGCAGGAGGATGTCGCTGCCGGCGACCCTGCCCGACGTCTTGAGCTCGCTGGTCTGCTCGCGGACGCGCGTGAGCGCTCGCGCAGGGTCGCGCTCGGCCACCGGAAGCTCCACGAAGGCGAACGTGATCCGGTTCCCGCCGTCCTGGGCCTCGTCGGCGGAGCGCACGCTGACGGGGACCATGACGCGCAGGTCGCGTGGCGGCTGGCTCGACGCGACCGCCAGCCGGCGGAGCGCGCCGCCGGTGACGGCAAGGAGCACGTCGTTGAGCGTCACCCCGGCATGCGACTTGATCCGGAGGAGCCGGTGCAGGGGCACGCGCTGGCGCACCAGCGTGCGACGCGGTCCGATCGGCGAGTTCAGGTACGAGGAGGGCGCGGGGCGGACGGCGTCCTCGGCCACTGACATGGCCGCCCTCCGAACGCTGTCCGCGATCCTCAGCCCGCGCCCCGGGGAGAGTCCCAGCGTCGCGACCGCTCGTGCGACGCGGAACTGCTCCAGCGCCGAGTCGGCCACGGAGTCGATCGCCTGGCGCACCGAGCCGATGCTGGGAGCGGGGCTCCAGTCCACGTGCTCGGGCTGGTCCGCGTCCGGTGCAAGGTCGAAGAGCAGCATGCCGAGCTCGACCGCGGCCAAGCCGTCCACGAGCGCGTGGTGGACCTTTCCCAACAGCGCTGCGCGGCGCTCGCCGACGGACGGCACGACCAGCAGGCTCCACAGCGGGCGGTCGCGCGGGAGCTGCTCGGAGAGGAAGTCGTCGGTCAGGCGACGCAGCTGAGCGGTCGTCGGGCACGGTGGGGCACCGGTTACGTGGCGCGAGACGCCGAAGGACGGGTCGTCCTCCCAGCGCGCGGTGCCGAGCGCGAGGGGCGCGGCGGCCAGCCGCTGGCGAAACCGAGGCGCCAGGTGCAGGCGTGCGCCGACGCGCTCGGCCACCGCCGCGGGGTCGAGCTGGTGCGCGCCCTCGGGGAGGTCGAGCAGGGACAGCCAACCCACGTGCATATGCGCGCTGGGAGTCTCCACGCGCAGGAAGGAGGCATCGAGGCTTGACAGGCGGGCCATGCCGATACGTTCGCGCGCCGGGCGCCCCGTGCCTATCGACCGATGGCCGGAAAACGAGCCCGGGTATTCGACCGCCGGTCTAGTAGACGGCCTCGAGCGCGTCCCAGGCCACCATGTCGTGGCCTGGGATCACCAACCCGCCGTCGTAGCGGCGGATCTGGTCGAGCGAGGCCTCGAAGCGCTCCTCGTTCGCCATGACGGTGGGCAGGTGACCGGTCTCGAGCGTGTGCCGGGTGTAGACGGCGTCGCCGGCCACGAGCACCTCGCCGCCCTCGGTGCGGAGCACGTAGGAGGTGTGGCCGGCGGTGTGGCCGGGGGTGTAGACCGCGACGACGCTGCCGTCGCCCAGCACGTCCGCCGAGCGCTCGAAGCTGGCGTAGGCGCCATCGAGCTCCAGCTCGCGGATCGGAGCGTCGTCCGGAACGTGGCTTCTCACATAGCCGTTCAGCGTGCCGTTTCGGCCGTTGAACGCCCGCCACTCCGATTGGCTCACGACGAGGGTGGCGCCCGGGAACTGGCGGATGCCACTGGCGTGGTCCAGGTGGAGGTGCGTGATCAGGATCTGCTTGACGTCCGCCGGGTCGACTCCGCGCGCCCGGAGCTGGTCCGGGACGGGGCCGTCGGGTGCCAGGCGGAAGCTTCGCGCGGCGAACATGCCGAGCACTGGCCCGAACTCCATGGAGGGGTGGAGCCCGGCGTCGATCAGGATTGGTCCCTCGGTCGGGTGCTCGACCAGGAACGCCGGAAGGGGGATCGGCACGGTCTTCGACCCGATTCCGATGGCGCGCAGCGGCCGCAGCGGACCGTCGGCCCGGTGCGCCCACGCCTCGGGCCAGGCCGCGGTGCCGCCTAGCAGGGGGTGGAGACGCACGGTGGCGGCCATCGAGCGGCACGATAGCCTGCGGCGGCCGTGGCCTCGCGCATCTTCGCCCCCGGTCTGCTCGACGGACAGGTGATCGTCGTGACCGGCGGGGGCTCGGGCCTCGGGCGCGCCACGGCGATCGAGCTGACGGCCTGCGGCGCGACCGTCGTGATCGCCGGTCGCCGCCAGGAGCCACTCGACGAGACGGCCGCCCTGTGCGAGGGAGGCCGCTGCGAGGCAGTCGTCTGCGACATCCGCGAGGAGGACCAGGTGGCGGGGCTGGTGGACGGCGTGCTCGAGCGCCACGGCAAGGTCGACACGCTCGTGAACAACGCCGGCGGTCAGTACATGACGCCCGCGGAGGACATCACGCCGAAGGGCTGGGACACCGTCGTCCGGCTGAACCTGACTGGCACCTGGCTCATGACCCACGCGGTCGCGACGAAGGCGATGATGCCGGCCGGCGGCGGCAAGGTCCTGAACGTCACGCTCTCGCCGCACCACGGCCTCCCCGGCATGACGCACTCCTCGGCGGCGCGGGCGGCGGTCGAGAACATGACGCGCGTGCTCTCGATCGAGTGGGCGCGCTTCCAGATCAAGCTCACCGCCATCGCCGCCGGCCACTTCGAGACCGACGCGCTCCAGAAGTACCCCGAGCCGGTCCGCGCCGGCGTCGCCCGGACCGTTCCCCTGCAGCGCCTAGGCCAGCCGGAGGAGCACGCCTGGCTCGTCGCCTTCCTCGCCTCCGAGGCCGGCGACTACTACTCGGGCGACGTGATCACGCTCGACGGCGCGCGCGACAACTGGTTCGGCCCCTGGCCCCCGCCCGGCCTCGCCGACCAATCCGGCAAGCCGCTGGCGGAAGAGCGCAAAAAGCGGCAATAACGAGGGAGCCCGGGCGTCGAGTGGTCACTTATCCCGGCTATAGGCGGGATAAGTGACCAATGAATGACCAACGCGGCCGATCCCGCCGCCGTAACCAGCCGCAGTTCAATCCCAGTCGCGACGCCGCCCGCGCTTGAGCTGAGCTCTACGCCGCTTCGACTCGAGCCGCCGCTCGCGCGAAGCGCGAGTCGGCGCCGTGGCGCGGCGGCGACGGCGCACGTGAAGCGCCGCCGCGAGGCGCTCCCGCAGCCGCTCCAGCGCCAGCTCCCTGTTCCGCGCCTGCGATCGCGCGTCCTGCGCCACGGCGACCACGCGCGGCCCGCAGCGCGCCATCACGCGCCGCTTCTGCTCGTCGTCGAGCGCGCGCGACGCGCCCACGTCGAAGACCGCCTCGATCCGCGAGGCGGTCACGTTCGCGTGCTGGCCGCCCGGCCCCGACGACCGGCTGGCGCGCAGCTCGATTTCCGCGAGGGGGATCGCGACGCCGCGCGCCACCGGCATGGGGTCCTCCAACGGGGGCCTACGTGGTCATGCCGGAGAACTGGCCGCCGGTGACGTTCAGCACCTGTCCGTGGACGAAGTTCGACCACGGCGAGCAGAGGAAGAAGACCCCGCCCGCGGCCTCCTCGGGCGAGCCCGGCCGGCCCAGCGGGATCAGCATCGGCGCCATGCCCCGGAGCTGGTCGGGGATCCCGAGCTGCACCTTCTCCCCGTCGATCTCCATGACGTTCGACTCCTCCTTCGACGCGGTCAGGCGCGTCTCGATGTAGCCGAACGCCACGGCGTTCACGTTGATCTTGAACTGGCCCCACTCCTTGGCCAGCGTCTTCGTCAGGCCGACCACGCCGGCTTTGCCCGAGGAGTAGTTGGCCTGGCCGGCGTTGCCCATCGTGCCCGAGATCGAGGAGACGTTGACGACCTTCCGGAAGACCTCGACGCCCTCCTCCTTCTCCTTCTTGGCCGGCTCGCGCAGGTGCGGAGCGGCCGCGCGGAGCATGCGGAAGGGCACGATGGTGTGGATGTCCAGCATCCGCTGGAACTGCTCGTCGGACATCTTGTGGATCGGGGCGTCGAGCGTGTAGCCCGCGTTGTTGACGACGATGTCGATCTTGCCGAAGGAGTCGACCGCCTTCTGCACGAGCTGGTCGGGCACGCCGTCCTTCGTCAGGTCGCCCGCGAAGACCGCCGTCTCGCCCTGGATCTCTCCGGCGGCCTGCTCGGCCACGTCGCCGTCGAGGTCGTTGATCAGGACCTGCGCCCCCTGCTCCGCCAGCAGCTCGGCCGTCGCGCGGCCGATGCCGCGGGCCGAGCCCGTGACGATTGCTGCCTTCCCGTCGAGTACTCCCACTGATCGCTCTCCTTGTTCTCGCTCAAGTTCGAGCGGGCCATGATGACGGGCGGGGCCCGCGAGCGCTCAGCCGTCCGGGTCGACGGCGCCCTCGCCCTCGGCCGCGTCGTCCGGGTCGATCGCGTCGCGGTCGTCGGCGTTCGGACCCGAGGGCGGCGGCTTCGAGCCGAAGCCGTGGACCGACCACCAGACGATGTTGTCGAGCTGGTGCTGCGGGATCTTGTCGATCGTCGCGGAGTTCAGCCCCTTCATCGCACGCCGGTTGCGCGGTGTGTCGGCGTTCCGCGCGTTGATGTCGATCTTCGGCGGGATCACCGAGTACGGGGCGATGTTGTCCGGCTTCGACTGGAAGGCGTCGTAGAGGGGGACGCCGAGGGCGTCGAACAGGTTGATCGGGTTCATCCCGATCGGCAGCTCGGCCGTCCGCATGAACGACGGGAAGTCGTAGCGCGTCTGGACCACCGCGCCCTGCTTGGCGTACGGGCTGATCGCGAAGGCCGGGATCCGGTGGGCGTCCACGTGGTCGGCGCCGTCCTGGGAGTCGTCCTCGATCACGAGGATCATCGAGTTCTTCCATATCGACGAGTGGGAGATCAGGTCGACGGTCTGTCCGAGCGCGTAGTCGTTCTCGGCGACCATCGCGCGCGGCGTGCGGCGACCCGGCGAGAGGCCCTGCGTGTGGTCGCTCGTGTAGACGAGGTAGTTGAGCGCCGGCACGCTGTTCGTCGCGAGCTGCGTCTGGAACCGCTGCTTGAAGCAGTCGAAGCGCGACTCCGAGTTGGGGGGCGCACCAGGTGGCGGCGTCGAGTCCCACGCCTCGTTCTGGGTGATCGCGTTCTCGCCCACGTAGGCGTCGTTGGGGAAGCAGCCGACCGGCGGCCCGAGGTCGGACTTCTGGAACTTCCGCGTCACCTGCTGCGTCTCGGTGGGATTGCGGTCCTTGTCGGCCAGCGGCACGGTCCCGGCGATCGCCTCGCCGTAGTTGAAGTAGGAGATTCCCTCGCGCTCGGCCTGGTCGAACACGAAGCGCTTGGCCGGCCAGGTGATCGAGTAGACGCCGAAGTCGTACGGACGGCCGCGGTGCCCGTAGTTCTGGTGCCAGTTCTTGACGACGTAGTCGGAGACCGCCGAGGCCGAGGTCCAGAAGTGGCCGTCGATCGACGCCTCGGAGTTCGCGAACACGTGGTCGAGCAGCGGGAACCGGCGCGCCAGCGCGTGCGCGTTCGGCGTGATGTTCTCGGGGAACAGCGAGAGCTTGGCGGCGCCCTCGCCGCGGACCAGGTCGCCGAAGATCTGGTCGTACGTGCGGTTCTCGCGCACGATGTAGAAGACGTGCTTGATCTTCCCGCCGCCGGGCGCGTCGGGCGGCACGAGCGGCGACCCGGGCGGCGCGGTGCGCGAGTTCACCGGCCTGATCTGCCTCGTCACCTGGTCGCTGAACTGCTTCATCTGCCTCTCGGTCGGGAACGGCAGTACGCCCGAGGTGCCGGTCACGATCGCGGGCAGGTAGCGGAAGGTGTTGATGTTGTCGTCCGAGTTGTTGGGCGACAGCGGGTTCGGGCCGTTCGGGTTGGATCCGACGCCGAAGCCCTTCGCCGCGATCCAGACGACCCGCTTGATGTGAGGCGCCGGCGTGGCCATGACCGGGTACGAGGCGGTGGGGATCCGCCCGAGCAACCGCGGGTTGGGCAGCTTGCGCCCGCTGACCGTGATCGTCCTCCCGTCCTTCTGCTTCTTGATCCGGCACGGCGCACGGAGCTTGTAGAGAGCGGCCGCGTCCTCCCCCGAGTCGGCGCTCGTCAGGTAGCAGCCGTACGGGTCGACGGCCACGTGCGTGGGCTCGGTCCCGCGGCCGGCGCGCCGGCCCAGCTCGAGCTGGCGGTCGAGCGTCATCGACTTGGTGTTCACGACCGCCACGCGGTCCTCACTCGCGACGGCCACGAACGCGCGATCGGCGGTGGGGTCGGCGGCGATCGACTCCGGGTGCGAGAGGTGTGCGCCGACCTTGATGTCCTTCAGCTTCGTGCCGGCCTTGAGGTCGATCACCGAGACCGTCCCGTCGGCCTCGTTGGAGATCAGCCCGCGGCCGTCGCGCGTGATCGCCGCGCCGTACGGGTAGTCGCCCGTCTGCACGTAGCGGACCGCCTTCGTCTTGGTGTCGACGATCGCCGCGGCGTCGCCGAGGTTGAGCGCCGCGAGCAGCGTGCGCCCGTCGCGGGAGATGGCCAGGTCGCGGGGCCACGAGAGGCGCTGGTCCACGTTGGTGGGCGGGAAGTTCTGCGGGGCGGTCGCGCTCGATGGCGGCGGGACGGGCAGCAGTCCGGCGCGCGTGGCCCGGCCGGTCTTCGGGTCGTACTTGAAGACGTGGATCACGTCGCCCTGCTTGCCCGGCGTGCCCTTCGGCGACTGCTGGTCCTCGTGCTCCGTCTCCGCGACGCCCGAGACGTACGCGGTCCGCCCGTCCTTGGCCATCACGATGCCGCCGGTCACGCCCGGCATCTGGATCTTCTGCACCATGCGGCCGACACGCGCCGCCTTGCGGGCCTTGCACTTCTGGTCGGTCTTCGAGCAGTGGATCGGGGGTGCGACCTCCACGATCCGGATGTCGTTGCGGCCGCGGCCGGCCGACAGCGTCCAGAGGAAGCGCGCGTTGTGGGTGAGCGCGCCCCCGCCGGGGTGGTTGCCGAGCGCGGTCAGCTTGCCGGGCGGCAGCAGCAGCCGGCCGCTCGGCTGGATGTGCGACTTGGGCCCGACCTCGTCCTTCGGTGCGACCACGGCCACCGCGACGCCGGCGGTCGCGGCCAGGAGTGCGGCGAGCGGTAGGGCACTGCGCAGCTTCACGGGGGAATCCTCGCAGCTAGGGCCGCACCCACGTGTCACCGCGAGGTGAACAGCGCGCGCGCCGCTAGCGCCCGGGCGACGGGTACTGCGCGCGCATCATCGCGTCCCAGCCGCGGTCCGGCAGGGCGCGGCGCGTGACCAGCAGCACGCGCGCTCCCGCCGTGACCATGTAGCGCGGCTTGGGCCGCCGGCTCGTGATCGCGCGTTCGATGACCTTGGCCACCGCCTCGGGTCCGGCCGCGAGCCGCGCCATCGGGCCCTCGTAGGCCTCGGCGGTCTTCTCGGCCACCTGGCGGTTGAAGGTCGCGTACGGCCCGTCGGCGCTGGTGCCCTCGTCGATCGAGCGCTCGACCGCGGCGGCGAACTCGGTCTTGATCAGGCCCGGCTCGACTATCGAGACGCCGATCCCGAACCCGCGCGCCTCGAACCGCAGCGCGTCAGAGAGCGCCTCTACGGCGTGCTTGGTCGCGTGGTAGATCCCGCCGCCCGGGAAGACGAGCTTGCCGCCCATCGAGCTGATGTTCACGATCCGGCCCTCGCCGGCCTTCCGCATCCCCGGAAGGACCAGCTGGCACATCCGGAGCAGGCCGAAGACGTTGGTCTCGAACTGCTTCCTGACGCTGTCCATGGGGATCGTCTCCAGGGCACCGCTCTGGCTGTAGCCCGCGTTGTTGACCAGGGCGCCAATCGAGCCGCCGTCTCCCTCCACCTGCGATACGGCCGAGCTCATCGAGCCCTCGTCATTGACGTCGAGCGCCAGCGTCTTGCAGCC
>DATENL010000114.1:0-2096 GCA_035275105.1 Thermoleophilaceae bacterium | reverse complement strand
CGCGGTCAACTGGTGTCCCAAGGACGCCACCGTGCTGGCCAACGAGCAGGTGATCGACGGCCGCTGCGAGCGCTGCGGCACGGAGGTCGAGCTGCGCCAGCTCGAGCAGTGGTTCTTCCGCATCACCGACTACGCCGACCGCCTGCTGGACGACCTGGAGACGATCCAGTGGCCGCATCACGTGGTGACGATGCAGCGCAACTGGATCGGCCGCTCCGAGGGCGCCGAGGTCACGTTCTCCTGCCCCGAGGTCGGGGTCGACTACTCCGTCTTCACCACCCGCCCGGACACGCTGTTCGGGGCGACGTTCTTCGTCATGGCCCCCGAGCACCCCGACGTGCTCAGGCTGGCCGCCGGCACCGAGCACGAGCAGGCGGTGCGCGACTACGTCAACCGCGCGCTGTCCGAGAGCGCCGAGGAGCGGTCAGAGGCCGATCGGACGAAGACCGGCGTCCCGCTCGGCCGCACGATCACCAACCCGGTGAACGGCGAGGAGATCCCGATGTTCGTCGCCGACTACGTGCTGATGGAGTACGGCACCGGCGCGATCATGGCCGTGCCCGCCCACGACGCCCGCGACTTCGAGTTCGCCCAGAGGTTCGACCTCCCTGTGCGCCGGGTGATCGAGTGCGGCGAGCTGCCGTGCACCGACGACGGCACGATGGTGAACAGCGGCCGCTTCGACGGGATGCACAACCGCGAGGCGTTCGGCGAGATCCTCGCGTGGCTCGAGTCGGACGGCCGCGGCCGTCCGGCCGTCAACTACAAGCTGCGCGACTGGCTCGTCTCGCGGCAGCGCTACTGGGGTTGCCCGATCCCGGTGGTCCACTGCCCGGAGCACGGGATCGTCGCGGTGCCCGACGACCAGCTCCCGGTCGAGCTGCCGGACATCGAGGACTACCAGCCGAAGGGCCGCTCGCCGCTGGCGGGGGCGGAGGACTGGGTGAACACCACCTGTCCGACCTGCGGCGGCCCGGCGCGCCGGGAGACCGACACGATGGACACCTTCGTCGACTCGTCGTGGTACTTCCTGCGCTACTGCGACGCCCTTAACGACTCGGCGCCGTGGGACCGCGCCGCGGTCGACTACTGGATGCCCGTCGACCAGTACATCGGCGGCGTCGAGCACGCAATCCTGCACCTGATGTACGCGCGCTTCTGGGTGAAGGCGCTCGCGGACATGGGGCTGCTCGGCTTCCAGGAGCCGTTCGCGCGGCTCTTCACCCAGGGGATGATCACGCGCGACGGCGCGAAGATGTCCAAGTCGAAGGGCAACGTGATCAGCCCGCGCGACTACGTGGAGCGCTACGGCGCCGACACCGCGCGCTGCTACATCCTGTTCATCGGGCCGCCGGACCAGGGCGCCGACTGGTCGGACGAGGGCGTGGGGGGCGTCCATCGCTTCCTCGCCCGCCTGTGGCGTCTGGCATCCGAGCTTGGCGCGGGCGACGTGGAGCCGTCGGGCGAGCCCACGCCGCTCAGCCGGAAGGCGCACTGGGCGATCGACAAGGTCACCTCGGACCTCGGCGAGCGGTTCGCGTTCAACACCGCGATCTCGGCCGTGATGGAGCTCGTGAACGACTGCTACCGGTACCGGGAGTCGGCGCCGGAGGACCACGTGCGGTTCGCGATCGCCACCGCGGGCTCGCTGATCTTCCCGTTCGCCCCGCACCTGGGGGCGGAGGTCTACGAGCTGATGACCGGCGGGCGCGTGTGGGAGGAGCCGTGGCCGGTCGCGGATCCCGAGCTGCTGGCCGGTGACACGGTCGAGGTCGTCGTGCAGGTCAACGGCAAGCTGCGCGACCGGCTGGCGGTGGCGGCGGGGACCGAGCGCGAGGAGCTCGAGCGCCTCGCGCGCGAGTCGCCCAAGGTCGCGGCACACCTGGACGGGGGCGAGGTCGTCAAGGTCATCGTCGTGCCGGACAAGCTCGTCAACGTGGTGGTGCGCTAGCGCTGGCCGCGCGCGCGTACGTCGCGGTCTGCGGGTCGGGCTCGGCTCGGCCGGACGAGCTCCACGCCGCGGAGGCTGTCGGGCACGCGCTCGCGGCGGCCGGCGCGATCGTGGTCTGCGGCGGGCGCGGCGGCGCGATGGAGGC
>DATENL010000113.1:0-4944 GCA_035275105.1 Thermoleophilaceae bacterium | reverse complement strand
GCCATCGGCGCCTGCGCCGCTCAGACGGGCCAGCAGACCCCCGCCGGTCCCGCCCGCTCCGGCGCCCGCGGCGGCCGGCTCGGGCGGCGGCATGAACTTCCGGATCGTGAGCTGCTGCCCGATGGTCCAGACGTTCGTCGTGATCCAGTACACGATCAGGCCCGCCGGGAAGCGGATGATGATGAACGAGAAGACGATCGGGAAGATGAACAGCAGCCGGCGCTGCGTCTTGTCCTGGACGTTGATCGCCGACACCCAGCTCGAGATCAGCTGCGTCGAGATGTAGAGCAGCAGGATCCCGATCGTCAGCGCCGTGTCGCCCGTGACGGCCTTGGTCAGGTCCGGGATGAACAGGAAGCCGTCGTCCGACGCCGGGGGCGCCTGGATCTGCTTGAAGATCTCGCCGCCCGACTTCAACGTCTGGTAGAGGGCGAAGAAGAACGGCAGCTGAAGGATCAGCGGGAGGCACGACCCCAGCGGGTTGATCTGATGCTCCTGGTAGAGCTTCAGCATCTCCTCCTGCTGGCGCTTCTTGTCGTCCTTGTAGCGCTCCTGGATCTTCTTCATCTCCGGCTGGAGCTTCTGAAGCCCCTGCATGGAGCGCACCTGCTTGAACGTCAGCGGCAGGATCGCGAGCCGCACGACGACCGTCAGCCCGATGATCGAGAGGCCCCAGCCGAGCCCCACGGTGTCGTGCCAGAACTTGACGATCGCGTCGTTTAAGTCGATCAGCGGCTGCAGGATGTTGGCTACGACGAACATCGGTCAGCGCGCCGCCGTCCGCGGGCGGAAGACCCTCTGTTGCGCCACGGGGTCGACGCCGCCATGGCTCCACGGGTTGCAGCGCATCACCCGCCATGCGGCCAGGACCGTGCCGCGGATCACGCCGTACTCGCGGACCGCCTCGAGCGCGTACTCGGAGCAGCTGGGCGAGTAGCGGCAGTGCGACCGGACAAGCGGCGAGATAACCCTCCGGTAGAGGTGTAGAGGGAGCAGGAACGCCTCGCGTACGAGCCTCACGGAGCCGCACTCCCCTCGACGAGCCCGGCCGTCCCGACCAGCTCGCGCAGGGCGGCCTCCACGGCCGCGCCCCCGCCGTCGCGCACCAGTGGTCCCGCCTCCGGGCGCGCGACGAGGACGAAGTCGTGCCCCTCCGGAAGCTCCGGCGCGACGGCCCAGAACGCCTCCCGGAGGACGCGCTTCACCCGGTTGCGCTCCACGGCTCCTCCGACCTTTCGGCCGACGGACACCCCCAGCCGGGGGTCATCGCCGCTGGCGTCGGCGCGCGGGAACGAATACAGGACGAGGTGGCGGGTGGCGTGCGACCGGCCCTCGCGGTAGACGCGGTCGAAGTCGGCGCTCCTGGACAGCCGGCCGCGCCTTCCGCGGCGCCCGACGCCGCCGTCGCCCCCGGCCATCGCTACGGCGTTAGCCGCCTGCGGCCCTTCGCACGGCGGCGGTTGATCAGGTGCCGCCCCGCGCGCGTGCGCATGCGCGCGCGGAACCCGTGGGTGCGGGCGCGCTTGCGCTTCTTCGGCTGGTAGGTCCGCTTCATGGAGAGAGCGCCCGAAGCCCGGGCGAGTCCGAGAGTATAGGGGCGACCGGCGGGCCTCCGGACGGGGGTGACGTCCCCTGAACAGCGGCTGTGCACAGGCTGTCGACGGCCGGGCCACGCGCGTCCGAGACGCCGCGACAGATCGCCGGACACCGCCCGCGGAGCTTTTGCCGCGATTTGCGGAAAGCCCGGTCGGGAAGCGCCAAAACGGCTCCCGGAGCGGCGCTCGGCGGCGCTACACTGCCCATCGCCAAGGGCCTCCCGGCTCGCTCGGAGCGGCCCTTCCTCACCCAATACGTCGTCCCCTCGCCGCCCCCCGGAGGGTTGCCGCTTGCCGCTTCCCGGAGAACTCGACCCGCCACTTCCCCACGCGCTCCAGGAGCGCTGGGACAAGGTCGAGAGGGTTCTCCGCAAGGAGGTGACGGACTTCACCTTCCACATCTGGCTCGAGCCGCTCGAGCCGGTCGGGCACGTCGCCGACACGCTCTTCCTGCGCGCGCCCGACCACATCCGCACCTGGGTCGAGGACAGCTTCCTGCCGCTCCTGCGCCGGGCCGCCGAGACCTCCGGCGCGGCCCGCTCGGTCGAGATCGTGGACGCGCGCTGGCGCGCGCCCGCGGCGGCCGAGCACGGGGCCGCCCCGGTCGCCGGCGAGCCCCTCAACCCGCGCTACATGTTCGAGCGCTTCGTGATCTGCGACGGCAACCGCCTCGCCCACGGCGCGGCGCTGGCGGTCGCCGAGCAGCCCGCCCAGGCGTACAACCCGCTCTTCGTCCACGGTCCCCCGGGCCTCGGCAAGACCCATCTGCTGCACGCGATCGGCAACTACGTGCAGGCCTTCGGCGCCGGCCTCACGGTTCGCTACGTGACCGTCGAGGACTTCACGAGCGAGTTCGTCCGCGCGGTCCGCAGCGGGGAGACCCGCGCCTTCCGCGAGCGCTTCCGCGACGCCGACGTCCTGCTCGTCGACGACGTCCAGTTCCTCGCCGAGAAGCTCAGGACCGAGGAGGAGTTCTTCCACACGTTCAACGCCCTCTACGAGGCCGGGAGCCAGCTCGTCATCACGAGCGACCGCCGGCCGCGCGACATCGAGAAGCTCGAGGTGCGCCTGCGCGAGCGCTTCGAGTGCGGTCTGGTCGCCCAGCTCGACGCGCCGAGCCTCGAGGCGCGGCTTGCGATCCTCGAGCAGCGTGCCCGCGCCGACGCCCTCGCCGGCGTCGGGCAGGAGACGCTCGCGGCGATCGCGCGTCACGTCACCACCAGCGTTCGCGCGCTCGAGGGCGCCCTCATCCGCGTCGTGGCGTACGCGTCGCTGCGCGGAGAGGAGCCCACGCCCGAGCTCGCCCAGCGCGTGCTCGAGACCCTCTACGGCAGCGACCCGCCGCCGCCCTCCTCGCTGGCCGACATCCAGCGCGCCGCCGCGAGCGCCCTCGACGTCCCGGTCGACTCCCTCCTCGCCCAGGATCGCCGGCCGCGCGTGGCGCTCGCCCGCCAGGTGGCGATGTACCTCGCGCGCGAGCTCACCGACCAGAGCCTTCCCGCCATCGGCCGTCACTTCGGCGGCCGCAACCACTCGACGGTGCTCCACGCCCACCGCCGGATAGCCTCGGAGATCGGCAAGCGTCCCGAGACCGCGGGGGCTGTGGAGCGAGCGCGCTCCGAGCTCGGCGCCGGATCGGGAGCCGACCGCCGCTGATGAGACAATCGACAGCTTCCCCACAGCCCGATTTCGCTCTACCAAGCGGTAGGACGAGGGCAACCAACAACCCAACAGCACCTATCTCCACCACAAGATCCAGCTAGATGAAGTTCTCGATCGACAAGGACAGGTTCCTGTCAGCGCTCGGCATAGCCGTTCGGGGCGCGTCCACGCGCAGCGCGATCCAGACGCTCGCGGGCGTGATGATCCGAGCCGAGGACGGCGCCGTGGAGCTCCAGGCCACGGACATGGAGCTCGGCGTCCGCGTGGCGGTCGAGGTGACTCCCGAGCGCGACGGCTCAGCGGTCGTGCCGGGGCGCCTGCTGCTCGATGTGGTCAGGCACCTTCCGAAGGACGACCTGTCGCTCGAGTACCGCTCGTCGCAGGGCGACGTCGAGGTGGTCTCCGGACCGTCCCGCTTCCACCTGCGCACGCTGCCGTCCGACGAGTTCCCACGACTGCCCGAGATCGGCGACGCGACCGTGATGAAGCTGCCCGCGCCGGCGTTCGTGGCCACCATCAACCGGGTCGCCCGCGCCGCGTCGCGCGACGAGACGCGCCCGCACCTCACCGGCGTCCTGGTCTCGGCGTCCGAGCGCGAGCTGCGGATGGTCGCCACCGACTCGTACCGGCTGAGCGTCAAGGAGACCCCGCTCGAGCAGGCTCTCGAGGGCTCGCTCGAAGCCAACGTCCCGGCCCGCACGCTGCAGGAGCTGGGCCGGATCGCGTCGGCTGACGGCGCCGAGGACATCGAGGTCGCGGCGCTCGAGCACCAGGTGATCTTCCGCCTCGCCGGCGTCACGCTCTCGTCGCGGCTCGTGGAGGGCAGGTTCCCCAACTACAAGCAGCTGCTCCCCGAGTCGTTCGAGCACGAGCTGCGCGTGAGCACCCCGGAGCTGCTCGAGGTGGTGCGCCGCGTGAGCCTCCTGGCTCAGAAGAACGCGCCGCTGCGCATGCGCTTCAGCGAGGGGACGCTCGAGGTGTCGGCGCAGACGCCCGACATCGGCGAGGCGAGCGAGTCGCTGCCGGTCCCGTTCAACGGCGAGCCGCTCGAGATCGGGTTCAACCCGGAGTTCCTGCGCGAGGGGCTGGAGAGCGCCGAGGCCGACGAGCTGGTGCTGAAGCTCATCAGCCCGCTCCGCCCGGGCCTGATCGAGGCCTCCGGGCCCGACGATTCGGGCGGATCGTTCATCTACCTCGTCATGCCGATCCGCCTGAACGTGTAGAGCCATGCA
Organism: Thermoleophilaceae bacterium; assembly: GCA_035275105.1. Classification (GTDB taxonomy): domain Bacteria; phylum Actinomycetota; class Thermoleophilia; order Solirubrobacterales; family Thermoleophilaceae; genus AC-37. The sequence continues at coordinate 455 of DATENL010000113.1, read as the reverse complement.
CGTCACGCGCGTCCGGCTGCGCGACTTCCGCAACTACGAGCGCGCCGAGGTCGCGCTCGGGCCGGGGCTCAACGTGATCGCGGGCGCCAACGGCGCCGGGAAGACGAACCTGCTGGAGGCCGTCTACTTCGGCCTCACCGCGCGCTCTTGCCGCACGTCGAACGAGCGCGAGATGGTCCGCCTCGGCACGCGCGTCGCGCGCGTGGAGGTGGAGGTGGCCGCCGAGGACGGCGCCCACCTGCTCGAGGTCGGGATCGAGCCCGGCCAGGACAAGTTGATCCGCGTCGACGGCGCGCCGCTCGGGCGCGGGGTCGATCCGCCGCGCCCGCTCGTCAGCGTCTTCCTCCCCGACCGGCTCGACCTGGTGAAGGGCGCGCCGGCCGGCCGCCGCGCGCACCTCGATCGCGTCGTCGCGGCCCTGTGGCCCGCCCGCGCCGCCACGCGGGCCGCCTACT
>DATENL010000112.1:0-6555 GCA_035275105.1 Thermoleophilaceae bacterium | reverse complement strand
GGCGCGAGCCGCGGCCTCGCGCTGCGCCTTCGCGCGCTGCGCCTTGGCCTTCGTGTCCCGGGCGGCGGTCCGCTCGCTCCGGGCGCGCGTCTTGCGCTGCGACGGGGGCGTGTCGGTGCGCGACGGCGCCGGCGTCTTGGGCAGGTGCAGGAGGTTCTCCACCCGCAGGACCTCCGGGATCGCCTCGGCCCGCGCCTCGACGCGCTTGATGAGCTCGGGGGTCCTGGCCTCGCCGCGCAGCCAGACGACGCCGTCCGCGGCGTTCACGTCGATCTTGCCCTTGGCCACCCCGCGCACGCGGAAGATCTCGGTCTCGACCTTGCGCGCGAGCGTGACGTCGTCCATCGCGGGCTTGGGGCGGCTCGGCCGCCCCCCGGCCGCGGGTCTCTGCGTCTCGGGCCGCGGCTCGTCCGAGCCGCCGAGGCCCACCATGCGTCCTGCGCCGGCCGCGAGGTCGAGCGCGCGGCGGGTCGCCTCGTAGCCGAGGCGAGCGGGGAGGGTGATGATCAATGTCAGGTTCATGCGTCCCCTGTGCCCGGTGCACGAGGCGATGCAACCGTGGGGAAACGCGGAATCCACGCCGAAGGGACATCCAGCCGTGGGGTCTGCTTACATTCCGGCGGCAACGGCCGAGTTCCCGCGCACCATGCGCGGGGAACGGGGGACCCAATTAGGACCGTGCGGGGGCACGGTCCGTGGGGCGAATCGCCGCCGGAGAGCGGCGTAGCGCGAGTCTTTCCGCGCGAGCCCGTCAGCTCACCCCGTAGGCCACTGAAAGAACGTGAGGCTGATGAGGCACAGATTCCTAGTGATCCTGGTCGTGGTGGGCGTGCTGGCGCCGAGCGGCGCCGCCCTGGCCACCGACGGGGAGAGCGGCGGCGCCGAGGCGCCCCCGGCGGGGTCCCAGAAGACCGAGGCGGGGCACAAGACGATCAAGCTGCCGAAGATCCTCAAGAAGATCGCCCGGTGCGAGTCCGGCGGCGACATCCACGCCATCTCGGCCAACGGCAAGTACCGCGGCAAGTACCAGTTCAGCCGCCCGACGTGGCGCTCGGTGGGGGGCCACGGCGACCCCGCGAAGGCGTCCGAGTACGAGCAGGACAAGCGGGCGCTCAAGCTGTACAAGCGCGAGGGCACGAAGCCCTGGCCGAACTGCGCGTAACGCCGAGCTGAAGCGCACCGCGGGAGCCCCGCATTGGCGTACGCTTCGTCGGTGGGCGTCGAAGTCGTGACCGAGCAGCGCGACGGCGGTCTGATGGTTGCCCTCTCGGGCGACCTCGACGTCGCCAGCGCCCCGTCGGTCGAGGAGCGGCTCGGCGAGCTCGAGCTGCCGGAGTCGCCGGCGGTCCTCGTGCTCGACCTCCGCGGGCTGAGCTTCATCGACTCGACGGGCCTCTCGCTCCTCATCAACACCGACAGCCGGGCGCGCAAGGCCGGGCGCCACGTGACGATCGTCTCGGGCAGGGGGGCGCCGCGCCGGCTCCTCGAGACGACGGGGCTGAACCGTCGGCTCGACGTCGTCGAGGAGTGGGAGCGGGGCTGCGTCCAGCCGACCTGACGCCCGAGGGGCTTCGCGGGACCTGGCTCGCTCGCCGCGGCCCCGAGCGCACCTGGCTCGGCGTCGCAGTCGCCTTCGCCACCGCGATGGCGGTGATGGACGCGACCCTGGCGGGCGACGCGCGGCTCTCGCGGTTCCTGTTCGCGGCCCCGCTGCTGGCCGCCGTGGCCGCGCGCCCGCGCCTCGTCGCGGCCGTGGGCGCCTACGCCACGCTCCTGGCCGTCGTCCTCGGGGCGATCCACGGCGTGTTCGGCGACACCGACCAGGTATTGCGCGTCGGGGCGGTCGTGCTCGGCGGCGCGATCGCCGTCTGGCTCGCGACCTCCCGCACACGCGCGCGCGCCGCCCGCCGCCGCTACGCCCTGCTCGCGGAGACCGGCAGGATCGCGCAGTCGTCGCTCGACCCCGACGTCATGCTCATCGAGGTGGCCCGCCTCGTGGCGCGCGAGCTGTGCGACTGGTGTTTCGCGTTCGTCACGGGCGACGGCGGCCGCGTGCGCCAGGTCGCGGCCGTGCACGCCGACGTCGAGCGCCAGAAGGTGGCCTGGGACCTGCTGGCCCGCTACCCGCTGGACCCCGGCCGCGAAGAGGGGCCGGCCGTCGCGATGCGCGAGCTGCGCCCGCTCCTCTACCCGGTCGTCGAGGACGACGTGCTCCGCGCGCTGTCGGCGGACGACGAGAACCTGCGCCTGCTGCGCGCGCTCCGCATGCGCTCCGCGATGGTCGTCCCGCTCGTCGAGCACGGACGGGCCCTGGGGGCGCTCGCCTTCGCCACGGAGGACTCCGGAGCCACGTTCACCGGGGCCGACCTCGCGCTCGCCGAGGAGCTCGCCGCACGGGTCGCGACGGCCCTCGACAACGCCCGCCTCTACACCGAGCTGCGCGGCGCGGAGCGCGAGTTGCGCGGCTCGCACGACGAGCTCCAGGCGATCCTCGACGGCGTGGCCGACGCGATCACCGTCCAGCGCCCGGACGGGCAACTCGTCTACGCGAACGACGCGGCGGTCAGGTCGCTCGGCTTCGGCTCGATGGAGGAGTTGATGACCACGCCGGTGGCGGAGATCGTCGGACGCTTCCAGTTCACGGACGAGAACGGCCGGCCGGTGCCCCTCGAGAGCCTGCCCGGCCGGCGCGCGCTCGGCGGCGAGGCCGAGCCGGAGCCGATGCTGGTCCGGTCGCGCGCGGTCGGCGAGGCCGACGACCGCTGGGTGCGGGTCAAGGCCACGGCGGTGTTCGGGGACGACGGCCGGCCGACGGCCGCGATCAACGTGCTCGAGGACGTGACGGACGTGCAGGAGGCCGCCGAGCGGCAACGGTTCATCGCACGCGCGGGCGTGATCCTCCAGTCGTCGCTCGACTACGAGACCACGCTCACCAACGTGGCCGAGCTCGCCGTGCCGCGACTGGCCGACTGGTGCGCCGTCGACGTCCTGGAGGACGACGGCGGCATCCGGCACGTGGTGGTCGCGCACACCGATCCGTCCAAGGTCGAGATCGCCCGCGAGCTCCAGCGCCGCTACCCCGTCGACCCGCTCTCGGAGACCGGGGTGCCCAACGTGATGAGGACGCGCGAGTCGGAGGTCTATCCCGAGATCAGCGACGAGATGCTCGTCCAGGGGGCGATCGACGCGGAGCACCTCGCGATCCTGCGCGAGCTCGGCATGCGCTCCGTGATGATCGTCCCGATGGTCGCCCGCGGGCGGATGCTCGGAGCCCTGAGCTTCGTCAGCGCGGAGTCGCGGCGGACCTTCGGCGAGGAGGACCTGCTCCTGGCGCAGCGGCTGGCCGGGCGCTGCGCCCTGGCGATCGACAACGCACGCCTGTTCCGCGAGCGCGCGCACATCGCGCGCACGCTCCAGGAGAGCCTGCTGCCGCCCGAGCTGCCGCAGCCGCCGGGACTCGAGGTGGCGGCCCGGTTCCGGGCGGCGGGCGAGGGCTTCGACGTCGGCGGCGACTTCTATGACGTGTTCGACTGCCGCGAGGGGCGCTGGGCGGTCGTCATCGGCGACGTATGCGGCAAGGGCCCCGAGGCGGCGGCCGTGACCGCGCTCGCGCGCTACACCGTCCGCGCGTCGGCGATGACGCTGTCGGAGCCGAGCGTGATCCTCGCGACGCTGAACGAGGCGATGCTCCGCCAGCGCGACGACCGCCGCTTCTGCACCGTCCTCTACTGCCGCTCCGAGCGGACCGAGACGGGGGTGAGGATCTGCTTCGCGAGCGGCGGCCACCCGCTCCCCATCGTCGTGCGTGCGGACGGCGAGGTGATCGAGCCGGGGGAGCCGGGCACCCTCCTCGGGATCGTGCCCGACCCCGACCTGTCCGACGAGACCGTCGAGCTCGGCCCGGGCGACACGGCGATCCTCTACACCGACGGGGTGACGGACGCCGCCGCGCCCGAGCTGTTCCAGGACCCGCTCGAGCTCGCGCGTGCCCTCGAGACCGGGCCCGAGCGCGCGGCCGAGGACGTGGCCCAGGAGCTGCTCGAGGCGGCGGTCGGGGCGAGCGGCGGCGAGCCGCGCGACGACATCGCGATCATCGTCCTGCGCGTCCCCGCGATGACCCGCGGCCTGGTAGAAACGGACAATGGACTACGAGCGCACGCGTGACGCGGACGCGGTCGTCGTCGGCGCGGGCCTAGCCGGCCTCGCCGCCGCGCGCGAGCTGCGGTCGAAGGGGATCGAGCCGATCGTCGTCGAGGCGCGCGACCGCGTCGGCGGGAGGACGCTCAACGAGCCGCTCGGGGACGGTCAGGTGGTCGAGGTCGGGGGGCAGTGGATCGGGCCGACGCAGGACCGGATGGCGGCGCTCGCGCGCGACGTGGGGGTGGGGACCTTCCCGACGCACGTGGCCGGCGAGCGGCTGATCGAGTTCGACGGCAGGCTCAGCCGCTACTCGGGCCGGATCCCGAAGATCGGCGCCGGGGTGCTCGCCGACGTCCAGCAGGCGCAGCTCAAGCTCGACCGCCTGGCGCGGAAGGTGCCGCTCGACGCGCCCTGGCGCGCGCCGAGGGCCGAGCGGCTCGACTCACAGACGTTCTGGTCGTGGATGCGCCGCAACGTCTACACGCGCGGCGGCCGGACGCTGATCGAGATCGCCACCGAGGCCGTCTGGGCCGCCGAGCCCGCCGAGATCTCGCTGCTGCACATGCTCTTCTACATCCACTCGGCCGGCAGCTTCGACCTGCTCGTGGAGACCGAGGGCGGCGCGCAGCAGGACCGGTTCGTGGGCGGCTCGCAGCTCGTGTCGATCCGGCTCGCCGAGGAGCTCGGCGACGCCGTGGAGCTCTCGGCCCCCGTCCGGCGCATCGAGCACTCGGGCGACGGGGTCGTCGTTCACGCCGACGGGCTCGAGGTCCGGGCGCGCAGGGCGATCGTCGCCGTGCCGCCGGCGCTCTGCGGTCGGATCGCCTACGACCCGCCGCTCCCCGGCTACCGGGACCAGCTGACCCAGCGGATGCCGCAGGGCTCGGTCATCAAGTGCATGGCGGTCTACGACACGCCGTTCTGGCGCGAGCAGGGCCTGTCGGGCGAGGCGACCAGCGACGTCGGACCCGCCAAGCTGATCTTCGACAACACGCCGCCCAGCGGGACGCCCGGGGTGCTGGTGGGCTTCCTCGAGGGAGCACGGGCGCGCGAGTACGGGCGGATGCGGGCGCCCGAGCGCCGGGCGGCCGTCCTGCGCGGGATCGAGCGCCTCTACGGCCCGCGCGCGGGCGACCCGAGCCGCTTCATCGAGCGCAGCTGGGCCGACGAGGAGTGGACCCGCGGCTGCTACGGCTGCTACCTCACGCCGGGCGGCTGGACCTCCTACGGCGACGCGCTCAGGGCGCCGATCGGGCCGCTGCACTGGGCCGGCGCCGAGACCGCCGAGGCCTGGTGCGGCTACATGGACGGGGCCGTCTCCAGCGGCGAGCGGGCCGCCCGCGAGGCATTGGCGGCAATGCCCTAGCCGGCCCGTTTAGGCACCTCCACGCTCGGTACCCAATAGGTAGAGCCAAAAGGAGGACAAGACCATGGGCAAGCTGGACGGCAAGAAGATCGCATTCCTGTTCACCGACGGCGTCGAGCAGGTGGAGCTCGACAAGCCGGCCGAGGCGGTGAAGGGCGAGGGCGCCGAGATCGACTACATCTCGCTCGACGACGGCGAGATCCAGGCGTTCAACCACCTCGACCACGGCGACAAGATCCAGATCGAGAAGAAGGTCGCCGACGTGAGCGCCGACGACTACGACGGCCTGGTGCTGCCGGGCGGCGTGGCCAACCCGGACTTCCTGCGCGCCGACGAGGACGCCGTGAACTTCGTGCGCTCGTTCGTCGAGCAGGCGAAGCCGATCGGCGCCATCTGCCACGGCCCGTGGACGCTCGTCGAGGCCGACGTGCTCAAGGGCCGGACCATCACGTCGTTCCCGTCGCTCCAGACCGACATCCGCAACGCGGGCGGCAACTGGGTCGACGAGGAGGTGCACGTCGACGAGGGCCTCGTCACGAGCCGCAATCCCGACGACCTGCCCGCCTTCTGCGACAAGATCGTCGAGGAGTTCTGCGAGGGCGAGCACGAGGGCATGAAGGAGAGCGCGGGGGCCGGCGCGGCCTCGTAACGCGCAACCGGAGGGGGTGGGCGTAGCCTGCCCCCTCTTGGTCGTCTACCAGCTCTACCCCCGCTCCTTTCAGGACTCCGACGGCGACGGCGTAGGCGACCTCCGCGGCATCGAGCAGCGGCTCGACCACCTGAGCTGGCTGGGCGTCGACGCGCTGTGGATGTCGCCGATCTACCCGTCGCCGCTCGCCGACATGGGCTACGACGTGGCCGACTACGAGGCCGTCGACCCCGCCTACGGCACGCTCGACGACTTCGATCGCCTGCTCCGAGCGGCGCATCAGCGCGGCCTGAAGGTGCTGATGGACATGGTCCCCTGCCACACGTCGATCGAGCACGCCTGGTTCCGCGAGCATCCCGAGCGCTACATCTGGTCGCCGGTCGACGGCCCGGCGAACAAC
>DATENL010000111.1:0-2647 GCA_035275105.1 Thermoleophilaceae bacterium | reverse complement strand
CCGGATCGCGCTGCATCGTGTTCGGCCCCGTGTCGGAGCTGCATGACGCGCTGGCCGGACTCGACGCGGTGGAGATCGTCGACGCCCCGGTCGAGATCGCCAACACCGAGGAACCCGCAGCCGCCGTACGCGCCAAGCGCGACGCGTCGATCGTGCAGGCCGCCGCGGCGGTCGCCGACGGCCGCGCCGACGCGCTCGTCAGCGCCGGATCGACGGGCGCGGCGCTTGCCGCTTCGCTGCTCGGGATGAAGCGCATGCGGGGCGTCTACCGCCCCGCGCTGGCCGTGCTGCTGCCCGTCCCGGGCCGGCCGGTCCTGCTGCTCGACATCGGCGCCACCGTCGAGGTCCGCCCCGAGCAGCTCGTGCAGTTCGCGTTCATGGGGGCGGCGTTCATGGAACGCGTGATCGGGGTCGAGCGCCCGCGCGTCGGCCTGTTGAACGTGGGTGAGGAGCCGCAGAAGGGCACGCCCGCCGCCGCCGATGCCCACGCCGCGCTGGCCGCGCTCGACCGCGCGCCGTTCTCGTGGGCCGGAAACGTCGAGGGCGGCGGGCTGACGGCCGGCGAGGCGGACGTGGTCGTGACCGACGGCTTCACCGGCAACGTCGCGCTCAAGGCCGTCGAGGGGACGGCCATCACCGTGATGGGCGCCGTGCGCGACGCCGTGCGCTCGGGCCCGGTCTCAACGCTCGGCGGGCTACTCATACGCAAGAAGGCCCGCCGGCTGCGCGACGAGCTGAACCAGGACGCCGTTGGCGCGGGAATCCTGCTGGGGCTGCGCGGCCTGGCGTTCGTCACCCACGGGGACGCGACGCCGGTCGGGGTCTCGACCGCGGTGCGGCTCGCGCACCGCGCGGTCGAGGAGGGCGTGGTGGAGCGGACCGAGGCCGCGCTGCGCGAGAGCGGAGCGCTCGCCTCCGCGTCCGCGGCCGCTGTTAGCGTCGTCAGCGGGTCATGACCAGGGAGGAGGTGTTCGAGCGCGTCAGGGGCTACCTGGCCACCGAGCTGGCCGTCGACGCCGGGCAGATCGGCGACGGCACGCGCTTCAAGGACGACCTGAACGCCGACTCGCTGCACCTGGTCGAGCTGCTGGTCGAGCTCGAGGACTCCTATGGCATCCGCATCCCCGACGACGAGGCGGCCAAGATGGAGACCGTGGGAGCGGTCGTGGACTTCGTGGCCGCCCACGTCCCCGAAAAGGCATCCTGACGCACTGGACTCGCTCAGGTCGCTTCTCGACGAGCTGCCGGGCGAACTCGCCGAGCAGGCGTTCACGCACTCCTCGTGGGTCGAGCGGCGGACCGACTCCTACGAGCGGCTCGCGTTCCTCGGAGACGTCGTCTTGAGCATCGCCATCTCGGATCACATCTACCCGCGCTTCCCGACCTGGGGCGCCGGCCGGCTCACCAAGCTGCGTGCCCAGACGGTCTCCCGCCAGGCGTGCGCGGACGTCGCGCGCGAGCTCGAGATCCCCGACCGCCTCCAATCCCACGCGCCCGAGGGCGTGGGCAAGAACGCCGACGTGCTGGTCGGGAGCGACAGGATCCTCGCCTCTGTCTGCGAGGCGGTCATCGGCGCCGCCTACCTGGCGTTCGGGATCGACCGCGTGGCGCCCGCGGTGGTCGACGCCTTCGCCCAGCAGGTGGAGGACGCGATCGACAACCCCGTCGACTACAAGTCGCTCCTCCAGGAGACGCTCGCCCGGCGCTCGGAGCTCGTCTCGTACCGGATCGTCGAGATGACCGGCCCCGCGCACGACCGCGACTTCGTGGCGGCCGCCGAGGTGTCCGGCGAGGAGATCGGCCGCGGCGCCGGCAAGACGAAGAAGGCCGCCGAGCAGGAAGCGGCGTCGCAGGCGCTGGAGCGCGTCGAGGAGGAGTGGCCTCCCGAACCCGGAAAGGCCGGGTAGGGCAATGCACCTGCGGTCCATCAGCCTCAAGGGCTTCAAGTCGTTCCCCGACCGGACGAAGCTCGACTTCGCGCCCGGCGTCTCGGTGATCGTCGGCCCGAACGGGTCGGGCAAGTCGAACATCACCGACGCCGTCCTGTGGGCCCTCGGCGAGCAGAGCCCGCTCGCCGTGCGCGGCCAGACCATGCAGGACGTGATCTTCGCCGGCGGCCACGGCGTCCCGTCGCGGAGCGCAGCGGAGGTCGAGGTCGTGATCGACAACCCCCACGGAGTGCTCGACGGGCAGTTCTCGGAGCTGTCGATCGTGCGCCGGCTCGACCGCTCCGGCGAGGGCGAGTACCGCCTCAACGGCGCGCGCTGCCGGCTCGTGGACGTGCTCGAGGTGCTGTCGGACACCGGGCTGGGCAAGGAGATGCACTCGGTCGTCTCGCAGGGCCGTGTCGAGGCGATCATCCACTCGAAGCCGCGCGACCGGCGGCTCCTGATCGAGGAGGCGGCCGGGCTGGGCAAGCACCGCAAGCGCCGCCGGCGCGCCCAGCTCAAGCTCGAGCGGACCCAGGACAACATCGCCCGCGTGCTCGACGTCGAGTGCGAGGCGCGGTCGCGGCTGCGGCCGCTCAAGCGGCAGGCCGAGGCCGCCGAGCTCCACGAGCGCCTCGAGCGGCAGTCGCTCGAGGCGCGGCTGGAGCTGACACGCGACGCCGCCGGCAGCGCCGGGCGCGAGCTCGCGGAGGCCGAGG
>DATENL010000110.1:0-9444 GCA_035275105.1 Thermoleophilaceae bacterium | reverse complement strand
GGGGTGCTGACGCTCCGCCGTCAGCGCGGCTAGGCGATCATCTAGCGGTCGAGGATCGCGACCGTCCGGTAGTGCGGCCCGCGCCGCGGTCCCTGCACGATCCGGAGCCCCACGCGGCCCAGCGCGCGCGCCACGCCGCCGCGGGCCAGCCAGCGGACGAGGGCCTCGCTGGCGGCGCGGGAGAAGTGGGAGCCCGGCCGGCGGAACTCGAAGCTGAACAGCCACGTGTGCCAGCGAAGGTTCTCGCTGCCCGCGAGCCGCGCGCGGCCGTGCGCCTCGAGCGCGCCGAGCAGCTCCGCCGGCTCGGGGAACCCGTTCGCCTCGTGCTCGACGATCCACGACGGCGGGGTCACGCCTCGCTCGCGGAGGCCGGCGGCGAGCTCCCTGTCGGCGCGTAGCGCCGCCTCTCCGGCGGGCCCCGCGACGATCAGCCGCCGCCCGGCCACCCGCACGAGCTCGCCGAGCGCCTCACCGCGGTACTCGGGCGGGATGTGCTCCATCACGTCCAGGGCGAGCACGGCGTCGAACTCGCGGTCGGCGAACGGCAGCGCTCGCGCGTCGCCGGGCAGCATCCGCGCCGATCCGCCGTGCGGGCCGCGCATCGCTCCCGGCACGTCGAACGAGCGGTCGACGGCCGTGGTCGTCCACCCGGGACCGAGCCAGCTCGCGACGCCGTCGCTCCCGCTTCCGACGTCGAGGACGGTGCCCGACCCGAGCTCCTCGATCAGCGGCACGACCGCCGAGTAGCGCACGATCTGATGGAGCATCAGCTGCCGGGCACCCGCTTGCGCACGCGGCGATGGTAGGACCTCGCCGCCGGTGGTTCCGTCAATCTGCGGTCCCAGTGGACGAGTCGACCAACGAGGCGCTCCGCCGGGACGAGGTGCGCGATCGCGCCGTCGGCGGAGCCGCGGTCCTGGGCGCTCGCGGCGCGGTCACGTTCGCGATCGGGATCGTGGCCAACCTCGCGCTCGCGCGGCTGCTGGTGCCGCGCGACTTCGGCGTGGTGGCGCTCGGGAGCGTCCTGCTGATCGTCGGGACCTACCTGATGGACGGCGGTCTCGGCGCCGCCCTCATCAGGCGCACCGAGCCGCCCGAGCGCGCGGAGCTCGAGGCCGTCGAGGGCCTCCAGCTGGCCGCCGCCACGGCCCTGGCGGCCATCGCCGCCGGCGCCGCGCTCCTGTTCGGGCGCGACGGCGCCGTGATCGCGCTCATGCTCGCGTCGCTGCCGATCACCACCGCGCGGCTGCCGGCGGCGATAGTCCTCGAGCGCCAGCTCCTCTACCGGCCGGTGGCGTTCGTGGACCTCGTCGAGGCGCTCTCGTACTACGCCTGGGCGCTCGCCGCCGTCGCGCTCGGGTTCGGCGTCTGGGGCCTCGCGAGCGCGGTCGTGGCGCGCGCGATCCTCGGCGTCCTCACGATGGCACGCGTGGGACCCGTGGGCTTCGTCCGCCCGCGCTGGTCGTGGCCCACCGTCCGCCCGATGATCGCGTTCGGGGCCAAGCTCCAGGCCACGGCCGTCGTCGCGATCGGCCGCGACCAGGGTCTGAACGTGGGGGTTGCGGCCCTCGCCGGCATCCCGGCCCTCGGCGTATGGAGCCTCGCGTACCGCATCCTCCAGGTCCCGACGCTGATCGTGACCACCGCCACTCGGGTCTCGTTCCCGGCGATGGCGCGGATCCTCGAGGCGGGCGAGGATCCGCGGCCGCCGATCGAGCGGGCGGTCACGACCGTCGCGGTGGTGATCGGGGTCGTCGGCGTCGGGCTGGTGGGCCTGGCCCCGGCGCTCCCCGCGCTGCTCGGCGACGGCTGGGCCGACGTGCCGGAGGCGCTCCTGTGGTCGGCGGCCGGGCTGGTGCTGAGCGCCCCGGTCATAGTCGGGACGATCGGCTACCTCTACGCCACCGACAACGCCGGCACCGTGGTCTGGGGGGTCGTCTGGCAGGCGCTCGTGTGGTTCGCGGTCACGCTGCCGCTCCTGCCCTCCCTCGGGGCTCCGGCCGTCGGGATCGGGTCCGTGCCGGCGGGCGTCGCCATCGCCGCGATCGTGGGCCGCCGCGCCGCCGCGATGTCGGGCGCGGCGGTCGTGCGCAGCCTCGCGCGACCGCTCGCCCTGTCGGCGGCCGGGGGGGCCGCGGGCTGGGCCCTCGCGTCCCACGGCTCCGAGACGCTGCCCTGGGGCCTCGTGGGCGCCCTTGTCGCGGAGGTCGTGCTCCTGGGCGGGCTCTGGCTCGTCGGGCGATCCCTCCTCGCCGACACGTACGCGATCGTGGCTCGCGCCGTCCGGCGGTCGGTCGCGTAACCTGCCCGCCATAGCCCAGCTCGCGGTCGGCATCCCCACGCGCAATCGCGCCGAGCTGGCTATCGCAGCCGTCGAGTCCGTGCTGCGCGCTGGCCGCCCGGAGGTCACCGTCGTGGTCTCCGACAACTCGACGGACGCGGGCGAGCGGAGCCTCCTCGAGCAGGCGTGCGCCGGGCTGTCGGGGCGGGGGGTAACGTACGTGCGGCCGCCCGAGCCGCTGCCGATGGCCGAGCATTGGGAGTGGCTCTGGCGCTCGATCCGCGAGCACACGGACGCGACCCACGTCGCGTACCTCACCGATCGGATGGTGTTCAGCGCCGGCTCGCTCGCGGCGCTCCTGGACGTCGTGACCGCCCATCCGGACAGCGTCGTGAGCTACCGCTGGGACCACGTGGACGACGCCGGCACGCCGGTCGAGCTCATCCAGGAGCCCTGGACCGGCGACCTGTACGAGCTGGCGTCCGGCACCATGATCGAGCTCGCGAGCCGCGGCGATTTCGGTGGCCACCTGCCGCGGCTGATGGACGCGATCGCCCCGGCAGCGGTCCTGGAGGACGTCGAGGCGCGCTTCGGGGACGTGTTCGGCACCATCGCGCCGGACTTCCGCTTCGCCTACCGCTGCCTGGCCGTTCGCGAGGCGATCCTCTACCTCGACCGCCCGTGCATGGTCCAACACGGGATGGACCGCAGCGCGGGCGCCAGCTTCCAGCGCGGCGACATGAACGAGGACGCCAGGCGGTTCGTCGGCGAGCTGCGGACCGCCCGCTTCGCGGCGACGCCCGATCCCGCCCTCGAGACGCACGCCAACGCGATCTTCCAGGAGTACTGCACGGTCCGCCTCGAGGTGGGCGGAGCCGGCTTTCCCCCGCCCGACCCGTTCGGGTATCTCGCCGCCAACGCCGTCTCGGTCGCGCGGATCGAGGACCCCGAGTGGCGCGGGCGCATGCGATCGCGCCTCGAGATGCGCGGCTGGACGCGGCGGCACGCTGCGCGCTACGCGCTCGGGCGCGCACTGCGGATGGCCGCCTACCTGGCCCGACACCCGACGGCGCTGGCGCGCGCGGTCAAGCGCCAGCTGTGGGACCGCCCACCAGGCTCGGCCGCCGCGTCGCTCATGGCCCGCGTGGGGATCCGGCCGCGCATCCGCGACGAGCTCAGGTTCGAGTCCGACCAGGAGGCGCTGGCGTACGCCGAGGCCCACCCGCGCCCCGCGGCGCCGTACGCCTGGCACATCGAGGAGCTGAGGAGAGCGGGGGCGATCGTGGCGCGGCGCCGCTAGATTTGCGCCGGGGCGCCATGGACCTCACCGTGATCATTCCCACGCGGGATCGCCGCGAGATCCTGTTCGAGACGCTTGCGATGCTCGAGCCGCAGCTCGGAGCGGGCGGCTTCGAGGCGATCGTCGTCGACGACGGGTCGAGAGACGGCACGCAGGAGGCCGTACGGCGGCTCGCGGACTCCGCTCGCTTCCCGCTGCGGCTCATCGAGCAGGACGGCCGCGGCCCCGCCGCCGGCCGCAACCGGGGGCTGGCTGCCGCTCGCGCCCCGGTCTGCCTGTTCATCGACGACGACAAGTTCCCGGCCCCCGATCTGCTCGTCCGCCACCGCGACTTCCACGGGCGCCGCCCCGAGCCCGAGGTCGCCATGCTCGGATACGTGGGCGTCGCGTCCACGCCCCCGCCGACGCCGTTCATGCGCTGGCTGGCGGACCTCCACTTCGACTTCGCCGGAATCGAGGACGACCAGAACGCCGGCGGCGACCACTTCTTCTCCGGCAACGTGTCGGTCAAGACGGCGTTCGCGCGCGACGCGGGCGGATTCGACGAGCGCTTCCCCAGCCCAGCCCACGAGGACATCGACCTCGGCCTGCGGCTCGAGAAGCGCGGGATGCGGCTCGTCTACGATCGCCGCGCCGTCGTGGACCACTGCCATCCGACCGACCTCCCGGGCGCGATCGACCGCTACTACCGCGCGGGGCCATCGCTCGCGTACTTCGTCGAGCGCTACCCCGGCTTCCCGGTCGCGCGCCGGCCGGACGCGCGCCACCGGGTCAAGGCCGCGGCGCTCACCGTGCTCGCGGCCCTGGGCGTGCGGACGCCGCGCGTCAGGCGCGAGACGTGGCGCTTCCTCTGCCACGAGGCCGCCCGCGAGGGGTTCTGGGACGCCGTCGACGGGCGCTTCGGCGGAGGCGACGGGCTCCGGATCGGCGGGACGCTCGCGCGGCTGGCGAGCCGCGACCCCGCGGCATGCATGCCGCCGCGGGTCGAGCCGGCCGCGCGCAAGCTCGAGACGGCAATCGCCTAGCGCCCATGACGCACGAGTGCCGGTTCTGCGGGGCCCCGCTTAGCGATGTCTTCGCCGACCTGGGGATGTGCCCGGTCGCGAACTCGCTCGTGACCGAGGACCGCCTCGCGGCGATGGAGCCGTTCTACCCCCTGCGGGTCTTCGTCTGCCGGGAGTGCTTCCTGGTGCAGAGCGAGGAGTTCGAGTCGCCGGGCGGGATCTTCTCGGACTACACGTACTTCTCGTCCTACTCCACGAGCTGGCTGACGCACGCTCGCGCCTACGCGGAGCGGATGATGGACGAGCTCGAGCTGGGGGAGGGGCGGACCGTCGTCGAGGTGGGCTCGAACGACGGCTACCTGCTCCAGTTCTTCAACGGCCGCGGCATGCGGCTGCTCGGCGTCGAGCCCGCGGCGAACGTGGCCCAGGAAGCGATCGTGAAGGGGATCCCGACGATCGTCCGCTTCTTCGGCACCGAGCTGGCCGCGGAGCTCCGCGACGACTCGCCGGCCGACTTACTGATCGGCAACAACGTGCTCGCCCACACGCCGCACGTGAACGACTTCGTGGCCGGCATGAAGCTCCTGCTCGGGCCGCGGGGCGTAATAACCGTCGAGTTCCCACACCTGATGCGGCTCGTCGACGACGGCCAGTTCGACACGATCTACCACGAGCACTTCTCGTACTTCTCGCTTGCGACCGTTAGGCGGATCTTTGGTCGCCACGGGCTGCGCGTCTTCGACGCCGAGGAGCTGCCGACTCACGGCGGGTCGCTGCGCGTCTACGCCTGTCACGACGACGACGACCGCGCGGAGGCGGCGGCCGTCGGCGAGCTTGCGGCGCGCGAGGAGGCGGCGGGCTACGGCGATCTGGCGGTGTACACGTCGTTCGGCGACCGGGTGCGCGCCACCAAGCGCGAGGTCCTCCGCACGCTGATCGACGTCAGGGAGGCCGGGGAGACGGTCGTGGGCTACGGGGCGCCCGCCAAGGCCGCGACGCTGCTCAACTACTGCGGGATCGGGACGGACTTCCTCGACTACACGGTCGACAAGAGCCCGCACAAGCAGGGCCGATACCTGCCCGGTGTCCGGGTGCCGATCCTCGCTCCCGAGGAGATCGCCCGCACCCGCCCCGACTACGTCTTCATCCTGCCCTGGAACCTCAAGGACGAGATCGTCGAGGAGATGTCGTTCGTTCGCGACTGGGGCGGACGCTTCATGGTGCGGACGCCCGAGATGACGATCCTCTGATGCGCTTCGAGGAGGCGCCGATCGGGGGCGCCTGGATCCTCGAGGTCGAGCCCTCCGAGGACGAGCGCGGGCTGTTCGCGCGGACCTTCGACGCGGAGGCGTTCGCCGACCGGGGGCTGAGCGCGTCCTACGCGCAGTGCAGCACGTCGTTCAACCACAGGGCCGGAACGCTCCGCGGGCTCCACTACCAGGCAGACCCGCACGGCGAGTGCAAGCTCGTGCGCTGCACGGCGGGGGCGGCGTTCGACGTGATGGTGGACCTGCGCGCGGGCTCGCCGACCCACGGCGCCTGGCACGCGGTCGAGCTGTCGCAGGATAACCGGCGGGCCGTCTACGTCCCGCCCGGCGTGGCGCACGGCTTCCAGACCCTGACCGCCGGCTGCGAGCTCCTCTACATGATCGACGTCCCGTACGTGCCCGAGGCCGCGCGGGGCGTGCGCTGGGACGACGCCGCCTTCTCGATCGAGTGGCCGGAGGCGCCCGGCGAGCGGGTGATCTCCGACCGCGACCGCGACTTCCCCGACCACGTCACGAGCTGACGCGCTCCCGCCACCAGCCGGCCGCCCGGTCGATCCCCTCCGCGAGCGAGACGGCCGGAGCGAAGCCGACCTCGTCGCGCAGACGCGTCGTGTCGGCGACGATGAGGGGCGGCTCGTTCGGGTCCGCCGGGCGGGCGCCGAAGCGCAGGTCAGCCGGCTGCCCCAGTCGCTCGGCGATCGCCTCCACCACGTCCCTGAGCGAGACGGCCTGGCCCGTGCCGATGTTGACGGCTCCCTCGACCTCCGAGCCGAGGAGCTTCACGAGGGCCGCGGCAACGTCCTCCACGAAGACGAAGTCGCGGAGCTGGCGGCCGTGCGAGAGCTCGACGCTCTGACCGGCCAGGATGCCCCGCACGGTCGCGGGCACGAGCCGCTCGGGCGGCTCCCCCGGACCGTAGGCGAAGAAGAGCCGCGCCCAGGCGGCGCTGTAGCCCGCCACGCCGGTGTGCGCGGCGGAGACCTCCTGGAGGGCGTTCTTGGCCGCCCCGTAGAGCGTCGTGGGCCGGAGCGGCGTCACGCCCTCCACGCACGTGCCGTCGGTCAGGTCGTACTCGGCGCAGGTGCCGACGAGGACCGCCCGGCGGCCCCCCGCGGCCGCGAAGGCTCGCAGGAGGCGTGCGCTGGCCGCGAGCCAGTCCAGGTTCAGCCCGGAGGTCCAGTACCGACCCGGCTCCGTGTACCAGGCCAGGTGGAGCAGGTGGCTCGGCGCGACGGCCTCGACGAGCGCCTCCGCCGCGTGGGGGTCGCCGAGCAGGTCGGCGCGATGCTCCCGCGCCCCCGGCACCGCCGCCGCCCGGCTGTGGCGCACGACGTGGACCTCGTAGGGGGCATCGGCGAGCAGCGGCACGACGGCGCGCCCCACGAAGCCGGAAGCCCCCGTTACCAGAACGCGAGGTTCACCCATCAGACGGGTCACACGGTACCTTGCCGCGCATGGGCCACGAAGGATCGACCCCGGCGGTGACCGAGCAGCCGCGACTCACGATCGACCCCGCCGCCGAGACAGTCACGGTCGAGGAGGGGGGTGCGACCCGCACGCACGCGTTCGACTCGCCCGAGGCGTTCAGGCTGGTCTCGGACGCCTGGGTGCGCCTGGGCTGGGACCAGAAGTACGTCTACAGCTTCACCTGGCTCGGCCGGCCCGTGATCCAGCTCCCCGAGGACCTGCTCCGGCTCCAGGAGGTGATCGCGACGGTCAGGCCGGAGGTGATCGTGGAGACCGGCGTGGCGCACGGCGGCTCGCTCGTCTTCTACGCGACCCTCTGCAGGGCGCTCGACCGGGGCCGAGTGATCGGCATCGACGTCGAGATCCGGCCGCACAACAGGGCGGGGATCGAGGCCCACCCGCTCTTCCCGCTGATCGAGCTGATCGAGGCGGACTCCACCAGCCCCGAGACGCTCGCGCGGGTGAGGGAGAGCGTCGGCGCGAGCGAGGGCACGCTCGTGATCCTCGACTCGAACCACTCGAAGGAGCACGTCCTGGCGGAGCTGCGCGGCTACGCCGACCTCGTAACCCCGGGCTCGTACCTCGTCGTGCAGGACGGGATCATGGGCCGGCTCGCGGGCGCTCCGCGATCGGAGCCGGACTGGAGCTGGAACAACCCGGTCGCGGCCATCGCCGAGTTCCTGGCGGAGGACTCCCGGTTCATAGCCGAGAGCCCCTCGTTCGCGTTCAACGAGGGGCTCGTTACCGACCGCGTGACGTACTGGCCCAGCGGCTACCTGAAGCGCACCGGCTGACGCCTAGAGTGCCGACGCGCGTTGGATGACGGCGAGCTGCCCGCCGGCCGTCGCCGGCGGGCAGCTCGGACGTCAGTTCCGGATCAGTACCTGCGCTTGCCCGACTTGCGCGCCTTCTTGGCCTGCCGCTTCGTCAGCGCGACCGATGCGTTCGTCGGGTCGGAGTTCGCGTTCCCGCTGATCACGTTCGACGGAGGCGTCGTGGTCCGCAGGATCCCCGAGTCGACCGTGTCGAGCCCGAGCACGAAGTTGTTCGTGATCTCGTTGAAGCCGAGCTCGACTGCCGAGCTGGCCCCGCGGCTCATGACGCCGGTGTTGTTGAGGTTGACCGAGTTGTGGTACGCATGCGTCTGGGTCGTCCTGTTGATCCCGGTGGCCACCGAGTTGGTGCCGCACGCGTTCGACGCGACCGGCGTGCTCGCGTTGGTGCCGAACGCCCCGTTCACGATTCCGCAGTCGTTGTCCTGGAAATCGTTGTAGCTGAGGACGGCGGACGTGAACGTGATCGCGTTGTTGCCCGGGGCGTTGATGAACCCGATCCCGTTGTCGTGGATGTGGTTCCCCTTCAGCATTACAGTCGTCGTGGCCGACGTCGGCACCTGCGCGACGCCCGCCTGGAAGCGGTAGATCTCGTTGTCGATGATGTTCACCTGCTTCGCCGACAGGACCTTGATCCCGGTCAGCGACGTTCGAGCCCCGACACCGACCCCGTTGATGTCGAGCCCCTTCAGCGTGACCTTGTCCGTCGCCGCGGCGTTGACCACGATCGCGTTGGTGCCGGCCACGAGGACGCCGCCCTCTGTGTAGTGGCACTTGATGGTCAGCGACTTGGTGATCGTGACGCCGCCGAACCCGCCCGGATCGAGGCAGTTGATCTCACCGCCGTTGGCGGTCTTCGAGATCGCGCCCGCGAAGGTCTTGCATGGCGCGGTCCGGCTACAGGGGTTGGCGTCGTCGCCGACGCCGGACACCCACGTTCGGGTGGCCTGGGCCGAAGCCGAGCTGGGCAGGGCCAGCACGATCAGTACTAGGACAGGGGCAAGCTGGAGAAGGCGTCGTGGGGTATGCATACGCGCCAGCTTACCCCCGGGGGGGTGCAGAAAGCAAGCACTTTTTTATCGGGGCGCGATGGCACTCGGAACCCCATCCGGGGGGTCCATCCCCGCAGGGCGACGGGGGGCTATGCGAGTCAGGAAGTTCGTCCACGAGTCGCCCAGCAGGAGCCGCGTGTCGCGCAGCGCGCGCCGGCCGAGGAGGCCGAGCGCCAGGAGCAGCAGCAGCTCGCCCGCGGCGGCCCCCAAGAGGCCGCTGGCGAGCGTCCCGCCCGCCG
>DATENL010000109.1:0-7681 GCA_035275105.1 Thermoleophilaceae bacterium | reverse complement strand
CCGCCGCCGGCGAGCTGGTCCTGGCCGCCTAGGCCCGGCGCCGCTCGGCCCGCGCAACCGGACCTAGTCGAGGTACTCGACGACCTCGGCGACCGGCGCCCGGGCGGGAGCGGGCTGCTCCTGGCGCGGGTGGCCGAGGTGGAGCAGGCCCAGCACCCGTTCGGCGTCGCCGATGCCGAGCGCCTCGCGCCCCTCGGGCGAGCGGAGCACCGCGGGCGTCCGCCAGTAGCCGGCGAGGCCGCGGGCGTGCGCGCAGAGCAGCACGATGTACGCGGCGACGCCGCCCGCGATGCGGTCCTCGTCGGCGGTCACGGGATCGTCGTCCGTCGTGACGGTGACGGCCACCAGCGTCGGCGCGCGATCGAGCTTGCGCCCAGATCCCGGTTCCACCGCATCGGCGGCGCCCTTGAGGCGTTCGAGCGCCTGTGGGCCCAGAACGCGAAAGCGCCACGGGTTCGTGAGGTGGTGGTTGGGCGCCCAGCGCGCGAGCTCGAACAGCTCGTCCAGGGTGTCGCGATCGACCCGCTCGGGCCGGTAGGCCTTGTGAGTGCGACGCGTCCGGATCGCGTCTTCTACGTTCATACCCTTTCATGATGCCCAGCCCCAGCCGCACCGTCCCCCTCGTCGCCGCCGCGCTCGCGGTCGTGCTCGTCGTCGCGCTCGGCGGCGGCACCTCCAGCGGCGCCGAGGGCGACGCGGTCGCCATGTATCCGATCGGCGGCACCACCACGGCCAATCCGGCCACCAGCATCAGCTTCCGAGGCTCCACCTCGCTGAAGAGCTTCAGGGTCACGGGCTCCGAGACCGGCCGCCACAGCGGCAGGTTCAGGGAGCACTCCGACGGCCAGGGCGTGAGCTTCATCCCCGACCGCGACTTCGAGCTGGGCGAGCTCGTGACCGTTCACAGCACCACGAAGCTCAAGCGGGCCACCTCAGCCCACAACGTCCGCTTCCGGATCTACCGCCGGCCCAACCCGGACGACCTGCGCAACGCGTACGGCAAGTTCCACAAGGACCCGGAGGGCGACCCCAAGGAGGCCCAGCGCTTCCGCACCCGCACCGACCTGCGGCCCCCCAACCTCAAGATCCTCTCGAAGAACGAGAGCGCGTCGCCCGACCCGATCTTCTACGCGGTGAAGGGCGGCCCCGGGCAGGACGGCCCCAACATCCGCGACGCCCAGGGCCGGCTGATCTGGTTCCGGCGCATCCGCCAGCCGCTGTCGCCGTACGACTTCCGCGCCCAGACCTACAAGGGCGAGCCCGTGCTCACGTGGTGGCAGGGCCAGGTTCGCGGCGGCAAGGGTCAGGGGTACGGCGTGATGCTCGACAGCAAGTACCGGCTGATCAAGCACGTCACGGCCGGCAACGGCTACCGCATGGACCAGCACGAGTTCGAGCTCACGCCGCGCGGCACCGCCTTCATCAACGTCTACCACCCGGTCCGCTTCAGCCTCAAGCCGGCCGGCGGCTCGCGGAACGGCACCGTGTGGGACTCGATCGTCCAGGAGATCGACATCCGGACCGGCCTCGTGCTGTTCGAGTGGCACAGCCTCGCGCACGTCAGCGTCAAGCTCGGCACCTTCCCGGTGCGCGAGGGGTCGGGGTTCCCGTACGACCCGTTCCACGTGAACTCAGTGTCCGAGGACGGCAACGGCAACCTGCTGCTGTCGGCGCGGAACACGAACGCGCTCTTCCTGGTGGACCGCAAGGGCGGCAAGGTCCTCTCGCGGATAGGCGGCAAGAAGAGCGACTTCAAGATGGGCCCGGGGACGCACATGATCGGCCAGCACCAGGCCGTCCTCCAGCCCGACGGCACGATCAGCGTCCTCGACAACGGCGGCAGCACGCAGTTCCCGACCACGCCCGACAAGCCGACGCGGGGCATCTTCCTCAAGGTCGACGCCGGGGAGCGGCGCGTGTCGCTCGTCAAGCAGTACCGGCACAACATGGTCCCCGGCGCCGGCGACCTGTTCTCGCGCAGCCAGGGCAGCATGCAGGTGGTCGGCAACGGCAACGTCTTCCTGAGCTGGGGCGGCGGCAACGGCAACCTCACGGAGTTCACGCGCGACGGAGCCCTGGCCATGGAGTCGCGGATCGACCCCAAGGAGGACGACACCTACCGCGCCTACCGCACGCCGTGGCAGAACGCGACCGGCGAGAACAAGCCGGACGCAAAGGCCTACACGGACGGCGACGGCACCGACGTGTACGTGAGCTGGAACGGGGCCACCAACGTCGCCCAGTGGGTCGTCCAGGGCGGCGGCGACCCGGCGGACATGGTCAAGATGGGCGAGTCGGGCTGGGAGGACTTCGAGACGAGGATCCACCTCGACGGCGAGCCCAAGTACGTGCGCGTGAAGGCCCTCAGCACGGGCGGAACGCTGCTCGGCGACACGGTCACGATCAGGACCAAGGGCGTTTAGCGCGCGTCCCGTAGGCCCATACTCTCGGGAGAGGTGGGGGCCAAGGGGCGAATCGGCGGATTGATTGCCGCGGCGGCGGTGCTGGCCGCGCTCGCCGGCGACGCCTACGCGGACGCCGACGCCCCCGTGTTCGCCGCCGAGGTGCCGGCGGGGCACGGCACCACCCGGCCCCTGCGGGCATGCGTCGACCCGACCCAGCGCACCGACGGGAACAGCGCGGACTGGCGCGGACGGGCGACCGGCTTCGGCGGCTCGAGCGTGTACTCGTGCGGCGAGCTCGTCTACCAGGACCACCTCTTCGACGCGTACGGGCCCGACGACGGCAAGGACAAGCAGCGGCTGGCGGGTCAGGACGCGCTCCAGCCCACCGTCCCGGAGATCTACCGCATCGACCCGGCGATCCAGTACGTGCCCGGTGAGTTCGGGGTCCCCACGCCCGGCTACGAGCTCTCGACCCACTACGGCGACATGCCTCACCAGGACGAGGCCGACCTGTCGGAGCTGCGCGTTCGCGCGGCGCACGGGGGGCTCGCGCTCCTGGCGCGCACGACGACGATGACCGCCCCGGCGCGGACCGCCCTCGTGGTCCTGCTCGACACGGCGCCCGGCACGACCTCGCGGCAGGTGCCGTTCGGGAGCGGCATCCGGACCACACGCGCCGAGCGCGCGCTTCTCCTGACGGGCGACCGCGGCTGGGTGGCCGACCTGGCGACCGGCCGGGTCGCGCCGCTTCCGCGCGGCAGCGTCGCGTCGCGGCCCGCGGGCTACGCGAACGCGCTGGAGGCATCCTTGCCGCGCTCGGCCCTGGGCACGCTGCCCCAGTCGCTCTCGGTGGCCGCGGCCACCGGCGTCGCCGACCCCGGCGGCAAGCCGGCGCTGAAGGACATGGGCCTCGGGGCGAACCTCGCCAACGTGGCCTTCCGCGCCGGCGAGCCCGCGCGCGACTGGTGGGACAAGCGCCAGGCGTTCTCGCTCCACGACGGGACGATCGACCCCTTCTTCCACGGCGTGCGGCTGGCGGCGCTTCGCGGCGGGACGACCGAGGCGTACCGGCCGGGCCCCGGCTACCACGATCGGATCTTCACGTCGTCCGAGACGATCTCGAAGGAGGACGGCGAGGAGGGGATCCTCCAGCACTACGGCGTCTACCTCCCGACGGCGTACCGCCCCGACCGGCAGTCGCCGCTCCAGTGGTGGTTCCACTTCCGCGGCGGCAACGCCCACATCGCCGCCGCCGCCGTGCCGCGGATCTTCAAGGACATGGGCGAGGACCTCGACACGATCGTCGTGTCGCCGCGCGGCCGCGGGACCTCGACCTGGTACGTCGGACGCGGGCACGTGGACTTCCGTGAGGTATGGGCCGACGTGCACCGCACGTTCGCGGTCGACCGGGACCGCACCTACATCGCCGGCCACTCGATGGGCGGCTGGGCGACCTATCTGATGACGATCCTCTACCCGGACAGGTTCGCGGCCGGCTTCCCGGCCTCCGGCCCGGTGACGCAGGGGGCGTGGACCGGCGTCGACTTCGAGGGCTGCGACGACCTCGAGGCCGACGGCGAGACGCCGTGCTACACCGCGGCCAACGGCGGCGACCCGCGCGCGCAGCTCACGACTCCGCTGCTCGACAACCTGCGCTGGGTGCCGCAGGCGATCTACCACGGCGTCGCTGACGAGCTCGTGCCGGTGAGCGGCGTGATCACGCAGGCCGAGCGGCTGCGCGCGCTCGGCTACCGCTACCGGCTCTACCTCTTCCCCGCCCAGGAGCACTACGGCCCGCCGATCGCCGACCAGTGGACCGACGGCGCCCGCTACGAGCACCGCTTCGTGCGCGACCCGAACCCGCCGCGCGTCACGTACGCCCGCAGCATGCCGTTCGAGCGCGCGACGGAGCGCGTGCAGGCCGATGGCGCCAAGCTCGCGTTCGACTTCGACCACGCCTACTGGATGACCGACCTGGAGCCGGTGGACCGCACGAACGGCGTGGCGCGCTTCGACGCTCGCTCGTTCGGAATCGCGGAGCGCTCGCACTCCACGGTCCCCGAGGCCGGGGGCCCCGCGACGCCGGACCAGACCGGCCCCTACGCCATGACCGGCCAGGCGTGGCGGATCGGCGACACCGCGCTGCCCGATCGCCGGAACGCGTTCGAGGCCACGCTCAGCGGGGCGTCGGCGGCGGCGGTCGATCTCGAGCGCATGCAGCTCGACGCCGACCGCTCGCTGACGGCCGACGTGACGACCGGGTCGGCGCTGCGCCTCACGCTGACCGGCGCGTTCCCGAGCCGGGTCGTGGCGACGGTCGACGGCCGCAGGGCCACGGTCGCGCGGCCGGGCGCGCGGCGGCTGGCGATCGCGGTGCCGGCCGGGCACCACAGGATCGTCGTACGGCCCGCCTGAGCGGGATCGCGCCAACTCTCGGCCGGCGTCGGCCCACTCGGGTACCGTGCCCGCTCCTGTGAGGCGCCCCGCATTCGTCATGCTGCTGTCGCTGGCCCTGCTCGCGGGCTGCGGCGACGACAAGAAGGACAAGTCGAAGTCCGCACCCGCGGCCGAGACCGCCGTGCCGCCGAAGCCCAAGACCACGCTCCAGGCCGCCGCCGACGAGCTCTCGGCCTCGCTCTCGAGCGACGCCGAGTGCGAGGAGCTCCTCGAGCGCATGGTCCCGTACAGCCTCCGGGGCTCGACGGTGAAGGTCGGCGACCCGCCGTCGCCGGAGTTGTGCAAGGGCACCAAGCCGGTCCTCGGCCAGCTCGAGGGCTTCAAGCCCACGAAGGCGCAGGAGTATGGGCCGGTGGGGGTCGTCGAGGGCAGCGGCGAGAACGTGAGCAAGGGCAACGTCCTCGCCACCACCTGGGTGGTGGATCAGGACGGCGAGTGGCGGTTGCTATCGGCGGGGGACTTCGACCCGCAGATCGGCGTGAAGCCGCTGCCGGCCACGAACTTCGACGAGATCGCCGACCAATACATCGAGGCGGCGCGCAAGGGCGACTGCGGCACCATGTGGAAGCTCTACGACCCGTACTCGCGCTTCGTCGTCGCGACCAAGAACGACGAGGTCAAGTACTGCAACACGATCTCGGAGAGCTATCGGAAGCCCGACAGCGCGCTCCACGACCTCGCGTCCGATCCCTCGCCGAAGGCGGAAAAGCTGGGCGAGACGCTCGACTACGGGTTCTACGCCGTTCCGATGAGCAGCGGCCGCTACTGGGTGCTCGTGACCACCACCCGCTCGGAGGGGGAGATCCCGCCGGAGCTCGCGAAGGGCCACCCGGGCAAGGTGAACGTCGGCGAGTACGCCACGCTCAAGTCGCCCTAGCGGGCGGCCGGCGGCGAGAGCGTCGTCACCTTCCCCTTCGCGTCCGTGATCTGGGTCCCGATCTGCGGGTGCGCCGCTCCCCCCGGCAGGGGCACGAGGCCGCGCCACCTGAAGCCGACCTTTCTCACGCCCTTGAGGATCAGCGTGAGCCGGCGGCCCTTGTTGCGCACGCGGATCGCGAGCGGGCCCAGCTTCTTCCCGTCGGCGTAGGCCGTGATCCGCTGCTTGGGGTCGGGCGCCCCGGGCGAGAGCTTCGGCGGCAGGTCGACGCGGACCTTCACGAGCCCCGGTGCGCGGGTCCCGGCGGCGAAGCGGCCGATCAGCATCCGGTGCCCGTTCCTGCCCGGCAAGAGCTCGTACGCCGCGCTGGGGGGTCCCGGCTGGGGAGGCGGGCAGCCCTGAAGCGTCAGCGGGGCGCTGACGTCGAAGACCTTGTCGTTGTGGGCGGTGAACGACCCCCCGGCAGTCAGGTCGGCGCCGGCCGCGCACAGGTCGGTGGCGTTCTTGAGCAGGCCGCCCGGGCCGCCGGCGAGCGTGAGGTCGAAGCGATCGAGCGGGACGTCGGGCTGGTTGTCGAACGTGTTGGCGAGCTTCCCGCCGATCAGCTCCGCGTTGCCGATCAGGGTGACCGCGACCTGGCCGCTCAGTTGAACCGCCAGCTGCGGCAGCCCGCCACCCGTCGGCGATACGAACCACACCGGCCCGGTGAGCGGCGAGTCGAGCACCGGTGACTGCGCGGTCGCGGTGCCGACCTGCGCCTCGGCGGGGCACGTGTTGGCCGCCAGGGCGTCCGCGCTGCAGGTGGGGTGCGTGACGTCGGGAACGACACTGGAGGGCGGGATCACCGAGGCGCGGCGCGTGTTCGCCTGGCCGGCCGTGTAGACGATGCTCGTCGTGAGCTGAGGCGACGCGCCCTTGGCGGTGTTGCCGGCGCCGCCGATCGTGCCCGAGAAGGCGGGCGTGAAGGCCAGGGCGTCGCAGGCGGTCGGCGTGAACGACGCCTGACGGCCGCCGGGATGGGCGGCGTCGTCGTAGGAGGTGGTCAGGACCGTCATCGTCGCCGGCCCGCACCCGGTCGGGTTCGTGAGGAAGGCGCCGTGCGCCGCCTGTCCGTTGAGGGTGAGCACCTGGCGCGTGACCCGGATGTCCGCGGGGCCGGACGTGCGCGGGAGGTCGGTGAAGGTCGTCCGCAGCCCGTAGCTCGTCTCCGGTCCGATGACCGCCGCCGACTGGAGGAAGATCTTCGAGGCGCCCGGGAGGGTGGGCCGCACGACCACGCCGAGCCGGCCCGGCTCGCCGCCGGTCGGCGCGAGGTTGTAGACGTCGCCGGGGGACTCCTGCGCTGGCCCGTCGACGATGACCGTCGGGATCGCCGTGACCACCGTGGTTCCGACCTTGGTGGCGGCCGGGCAGGTATCCGCCTGGAAGCTCGCCTGCGAGCAGCGGTCCGCGGCCTTCGGGTTGCCCACCAGGCCCTGGGGCAGGATCACGGTCACGTCCCTGAGGTCGTCGGTCGTCGGCGACTGCCCGAACGACAGGTCGATCGTCAGGTTGGGATGCGCCCCCGCGGCGGTCGTGGACGGCTGGATCTTCGCGTCGGTGACCGTGACGGCCGCCCCGGCGGTGCCCGGCAGCGCGGCCAGGGCCAGGAGGGTTGCTGAGCATGCGAGGCGCCTCACGACCACCAATTGTGCCGCTCGCACCAAATAGGTCCTAACAGCACGGCCCGGCGCTCGTCGTCCCGGTGTCACGTACCCCGAAAGCGAGAGGCGGTTCTCGATGCTGCTGAGACGGATCCTTCCACTGACCCTCGTGGTCGCAGGCCTCGTGGCCGCGGCCCCGGCGGTCGCCGGCGCCGAGCCCGGCCACCACGGCCGCGGCGGTGACAACGCCGGGGCGTCGTTCGACCGCTCCGAGGTGCCGAGCCGCATCGCCAGCCGCA
>DATENL010000108.1:0-13837 GCA_035275105.1 Thermoleophilaceae bacterium | reverse complement strand
GCACCGAGGGCGCGGCCGATCAGCTGCCCGCCCGGCGACTCCGCGTCGGGGCCAGCCCACGGCGCGGCGAGACCCGGTGAGGCGCCGAGCGCGACGCCGACCACGACGCGGCCCGCCGCGATCGCCAGGGCAGCGCTCTGCGCCCGTCCCTCCATCGAGCGGCGACGCTATCGGAAGTCCGTGCCCGGCGTCACCCGCCGGCGGCTCCGGTAGTAGGGTCGCCCGATGGCACACGAGTTCAGCGGGTCGGCCGTCGTCGATCGGCCGATCGACGAGGTGTTCGCCTTCCTCGCCGAGGGGACGAACGATCCGAAGTTCAGTCCGCGCGTCCAGGAGATCCGCAAGGTGACGGACGGCCCGGTGGGCGTCGGCACCGTGTTCGAGAGCACGGTCAAGGACGCCGGGATGAAGACCAGCCGGACGTTCGAGCTGACGGCCTTCGAGCCGCCCAAGAAGATCCGCTGGACCGAGCGCTCGAAGAACACCATCTCCGTGCCGGACGGGGGCTACGACCTCGAGCCGGTCGGTGACGGGCAGACCAAGGTCACGATCCGCAACACGTTCGAGGGTCGCGGGTTCGGCAAGGTCATCGTCGGGTTGGTCACGCGCGCGGCCGCGAAGGACGCGCCGGCCCTCGCGGCGCGCATCAAGGGCGCCGTCGAGGAATAGGATCGCCCCCGACCCCGACCTCGGAGGAGCTCGTCATGAGCATTCTCGTCCGTTTCACACCGTCGAACCTGACGGCTGACAGATACGACCAGGTCTTGAGCCAGGTCAAGGGGTCCGGCCAGTGGCCGCCGGACGGGATGGACCTCCACGTCTGCTTCGGCGACGAGGGGAACCTCAGGGTCAGCGAGATCTGGGACTCGCAGGAGCAGCTCGAGGCGTTCGGCGAGCGCCTCCAGCCGATCCTTGCCGAGGCGGGGGTCGAGCTCTCCGGCGAGCCGGAGAGCTTCGAAGTGCGCAACATCGAGCGGCGCTAGCCGCCGCCACATCCGGTCAGGGGCGTTTGCGCGCGGCGCGCGCGCCGGTTTAGGATCGCGCCGAGGGACTCGCGATGGCCGAAGTCCAGACACGCGCGCATCCGCCTGAGGGGGACGCGAGCCCCGGATCCGGAGGCTCCCCCTCGAACGGGTCAGGTCCGGGCGCCGGGAGGCGCGGCCGTCTGCGAAGGGCCCTCGAGGCGCTCGGCATCCTGCCCGAGCCCCCCGAGGAGGGGCTCTACCACGGCTTCATCTCGTACAGCCACGCGGCGGACGGCCGGCTCGCGCCGGCGCTCCAGACCGGGCTTCAGCGGTTCGCGCGGCCGTGGTACCGGACCCGCGCCCTCCACGTGTTCCGCGACGACGCGGTGCTGTCCGCCAACCCGCACCTCTGGAGCTCGATCTGCCAGGCGCTCGACGGCTCGCGGTACTTCATCCTCCTCGCCTCGCGCGACGCCGCCTCGTCCGAGTGGGTTGCGCGCGAGGCGGACCGGTGGCGCCAGACCAAGCAGAGCGAGAAGCTGCTCGTCGGGCTCACCGACGGCGAGCTCGTCTGGGACGAGGACGCCGGCGACTTCGACTGGCGCCGGACGAACGCGCTGCCCGAGACGCTGCGCGGCGCGTTCGACGAGGAGCCGCGCTACCTCGACCTGCGCTGGGCGCGGGACGGCGACGACCTCGCACTGAGCCATCCGCGCTTTCGTGAGGCCGTGGCGGAGCTCGCCGCCCCGCTGCACGGGCGGCCGAAGGACGAGCTCGCCAGCGAGGAGGTCCGGCTCAGGCGCCGCGCGGTGCGTCTGGCCCGGGCGGCGGTCGTCTCGCTCGCGATCCTCGTGCTCACGTCGCTCGTGGCCGTCGCGGTCGCGCTGACGCAGCGCAGCAACGCGCTCCACCAGGCCTCGCTCGCGTCGTCGCGGCAGCTCGCCGCGACCGCGGAGACGCAGCTCGGGACCAACCTCGACGCGGCGCTCCTGCTGGCCGTGCGCGCGTACCGGGAGAACCGGAACCCGCAGACCCTCGCCGCGCTGCTCCGCGTCAACACCGCCAGCCCGCACCTGGTCCGCTACGTCTCGATGGGGTCGGACGTCACGCAGCTCGCGGGGACCCGCGACGGCCGGATCGCGGTCGCCGGGCTCGCGGACGGGCGCGTGATGCGCTGGGACGTGGTCCGGCGCAACGCCGTGCCGGTCGCTCGGCTGAGGGGCCGGGTCACGGCGGTCGCGGCCAGCGCGGACGGGAGTGCGATCGCCGCCTCCGACGGGTCGCGGGCGGTGCTGGTGCGGCCGGGATCGTCGCCGGGGACGCTCGCCGTGCCGCCCGGTGAGAAGGTGAACGCGGTCGCCGTGTCGCCGTCGGGCAGGACCGTGGCGGTGCACGGCTCGTCCGGGTCGATCCGGCGGCCCGGCTCGACCGTGATCCTGCGTTTCCCCGGTGGGAGAGCGGTCCATCCGGATCCGGTCCCGTACCCGTCCGCGCTCGTCGCGCCGTCCGACGACGAGCTCCTGCTCTTCGATCTCGGCGGGGGACCGTGGGAGCGCCGGCGCGTTGGCGATTGGTCGCGCCTGGCGCGGGGGAGCACCGGGTTCGGAGTCCGCGGGGTCCCGAGCCTGCCCTCGGCGGACGGGCGCCGGGTGGCCGGCGCCAGCGGCTCGGTCCTGCGGGTGGTCAGCCTGTCGGGGGCGCCGGTCACCGCCCGCGCTCCGGTGAGGGTCCCCAGCTCGCTCGCTCTCAGCCCGGACGGCGCGACCCTCGCGGTGGGGGACAGCGGGAACATCTACGTGACGCCGGTCGCCGCGGCGGGGCGCCCCCGGGCCGCCCCGGTGAAGCTCGCCGGCGGCGGAAGCGTGAACACCTTCGTCGGGCTCAGCTTCCTGAACGACGGATCGCGCCTCGTGGCCGCGACCGGCGACCAGCTCGCCTTCTGGGACCTCGACCAGGTCGACCGGCTGGCGCGCATGGCACGGATCCCGCTTCCGACCGCGTGCAACGCCTGCCCCGGCCCGGACATAGCGGTGTCGCCCAGCGGGGCCCGCGCGGCGGTGGTGCCGCACGCCGGCGGCCCGGTGCTGATCCAGCCGCTCGGTTCGCGCGGTGGGCGGCGGCAGGTGATCGGCGACGCGGTCACGGGACCGTCGTTCAGCTCGCCCGTGTGGGACGAAGGCGGGCGCCAGGTGGTCCTACCCGTCACCGGCAAGAGCTCCCCGTCCGAGGTGCCGGCGATCGCCAGGGTCGTCCACGTCGGCCGCCAGTCCGACGGCATCGAGGCCGCCGGGCTGTCAGGAGACGGGCGCACGCTCATGGCGATCGGCTCGAGCGGCCGCATCTACACCGGCGACGCGGCGACCGGACGGGTGCTGGCGACCCACCCGGTCCCGCCCGGCGTCTCCCACGATCGCTACGCCACGTTCCACGCGTCGGTGAGCGCGCCGGCAGACCGCGGCGTGCTGGTCTCGACGCCGTCCGCGTGGATCGTCGAGCTGTCGAGTGGACGCCTGCTGCGAAAGCTGCCCACGGAAGACGTGGAGTACGCCGCGTACGGCGGCCGGCGGCTGCTCGTCCAGCAGACCAGCGGCGAGCTGCAGGTCTGGGATCGCGACGGGCGTGCGCTCGAGCGGACGCTGCCGGGCGACCGGACCTACTTCGACGCGCCGGTCCCGAACGCGGACGGCACCCTCGTGGCACGCCGGCGGACGAACGGCGCCGTGGAGGTCGACGACCTGAGGGCGGGCGTGGCGCTCGGATCGGTCTCGTCGCCAGGGTCGGGAGAGCTGAAGACGGGCGTGGCGTTCTCGCCCGCGGGCCGGCGGCTGGTCTCGGCCTCCAGCCGGGGCTTCGAGGACGAGGGCGTGATGGTGCAGCGCGATCTGGCTCCCGAGGCGCTGATCCGGACCGCCTGCGCCACGGCCGGCCGCCAGCTGTCGCAGAGCGAGTGGCGCGCGTTCGTGGGCACGACGCCGCCGGACGACCTCAGCTGTCGCTAGCCGGCGCCGTCCTGGCCGGCCGCCGTCCCTCACTCATCTCAGGACGGCCACCAGGTCGTCGATCGAGTGGCCCTCGTGGAGCTTGTGCCGCATCGGCGCGGACGACCTGACGACGTAGGAGTTCCGCCGGCCGACGCGCTCGACCGAGAGGTAGCCGCCGCGTTCGAGATCGCGGACGATCAGTTGTACGGCGCGCTCCGTGATCCCCACCTTCGTCGCGATCTCTCGCATCCGGATCCCCGGCTCACGAGCGATGCAGATGAGGACGTGCGCGTGGTTGGTCAGGAACAGCCAGTCTCGTTCGCCGTGTCCCTCGGTCATCTGGAGCGCACCTCCTCGGATTCGACGAGCCCCGCCATCGGGCGGAGGTCCGAGGTCGCGCGCGACGCGAACCTGCAACGCGCCGCGCGCGGCCTCGCCTGGGTCAGAGCCATGTGGGCCTGCCCACCAACGGACCGTGAAGCTGGAGGGCCGCCCGGGTAAGGGTTATCGGCCGCGAGCGCGAAGCCTCAAGCGCGATTCACGAATTCCGGTTCGCTCATCGGCCTGAGCCGGGCTTCCGGTTCACCAGCGCCTTGTAGTCGCGGCACGGCTCGGCGCGGAGCCCCGGGCACGGCGGCAGGTCGGTCGGTGCGCCGCCCGGGACGACCGGCAGGATCAGCCGCGACGGCCGCTTCCCGGAGTGGGCGACCGCGACGTTGGCCGTGCCCTTCGGCTTCGTCTCGTCGAACGCCCACACCGGCTGGTCGCCGCCCGGGGCGGTGATCGTCACGCGGATCCGCGAGCCCGACCGGTAGACGTGACCCTGGTAGTAGAGCGGGATGACCACCTTCGCGAAGCGGCCCTTCGGGAGCGGCCTCACGTCGCGCGCGCGCAGGCTCGGCCACGGCTCGAGCAGCGTGCTCTTCCGCTTGTCGAGCTTGCGCTCGTTGGCCCTGATCCAACCGCCCTGGACGAAGGCCTCCTTGCCGTCGGGCCTGACCTCGCTGATCGTCGCCTGCAGGTCGACGTTCCGCTTCGACGACCGGACGAACGCGTGCACCGCGCCGGCGCCGATCACGGTCGTGTCCTTGCCGAGCTTGCCGGTCACGTAGGAGACGCCGCTGCCGGCGGGCGGGGTCTTCCACTTGTATGGCGGCGTCGCCGTCCACAGCCCGTTCTCGCCCGACCCCGTGTCGCCGGTGAAGTTGGTGCGCGGCCGGGCGGCCGGGTTCCACGTGAACGCGTCGGCGCCGCCGCCCGAGGCCCTCTTCGCCTGCAGGCCGCCGGCGCCCGCGAAGTACCAGGACCGCGCCCTCGTACCGGGGATCGGGAAGCGGGCGAACGAGCGCTCGTAGCCGGGCAGCGGCTGGCCGGGCTCCGACCCGCCGGCGCCGTTGTCGAACAGCACCCGCACCTGCTTCTGTGCCTCGAACATCGCCTTCGCGCCCGCGTAGGTGGGCTGCGCCTGGATCGGGTCGGGCGGCATCGTGACGCCGGAGATGCCCATCGCCTCCTCGTAGATCACCGGACCGCCGCCCTGGACGAAGGCCGAATAGGCCATCGGCGACTCGCGCGCGACGTAGATCTTCAGGAAGTCGAACCATCGGTTGAAGGTCTCGGGGGCGAGCGAGTCCACGTGGGTGCCGTTGGTGAACGTGAACCACTTGCGCTTGGTCCCGGTGAAGTGCTTGGCCAGCGTCGGGCAGTGCCCGCCGGTCTGCTCGTCCTCCCACTGGCAGGCGATGAACGTCGGCACGTTGATCTTGTTCACGAACGTGACCGGCGCCAGCGGGTCGGCCACCTTGGGCTTGTAGTGGTCGTTGTTCTTGATCCGGCGCTTAAGGTCGGCCGCCTCGCCGTGCATCGCCTGGTTGGCCCGGCAGACCTGGTCGCCCTCCTGGATCTTCTCGTAGGCCCACTCCTGGCCGCCGTTCTTCGACGCCGGCTTCGACTCGTCGATCCGGTCCTCGGCCCACGGGACCGCGAACCCGGTGTTGAGGATGCCGCCCGGATAGAGCGTCGTCTGCGTCGCGTCGATCAGCGACAGCGGCGCGATCGCGGCCAGGCTCGGCGGCCGGCTCTGCGCCGTGAAGAGCTGGCTGATCCCCCCGTAGGAGATCCCCATCATCCCGACCTTGTGGAACTTCGCCCACGGCTGGCGCGCGACGGTCTCGATCACGTCGTAGCCGTCGAGTGTCTGCAGCGGCTCGAAGAAGTCGAACGCCCCGCCCGAGCAGCCGGTGCCGCGCATGTTCACGTCGACCACGGTGAACCCCATCAGGTTCCCGAGGATCGCGATGCCGCTCTCCGGGCCGTCCGGGTTCGCGTAGCCGTACCCCCCGTACTCGATCAGCACCGGCGTCGGGCCGTCGGGGACTTCGGGCGGCTTGACCGGCAGCGGGGCGGCGTTCGAGATGTCCTCCGGCGGGTGCACGTAGTACGCGAGCTGCGTGCCGTCGCGGGTGGTCATGTAGCCGTAGCCCTTCGTCGGCATCGACTGGTTGTAGAAGCCCTTGCTCGGTGGCGCCGAGCGCTTCGTGAGGACCGTGATCGGCCCGAAGCTCGCGTCGTGCGCGTCCAGGCGGACGCGGTAGCCCTTGCCCGGCTTCACGTTGCGGAACAGCAGGCCGCCGAGGTTGTTGGCCCGCCGTCGCTTGACCCGCTTCCCGGCCTTGTTCAGGAGCGACACCTGCGCGCCCTTTGGCAGGTTCGTCGCGTAGACCTGCTCGACGCTGCCGTGCGCTTCGAACTTCGCCTCGGCGACGCCGGCTCCCGCCATGAAGGCGAAGGTCAGCGTTACGGCAGCGAACGACAGACGTGCCCCCCGAACCACGCCGGCCAGTGTGCCAGGCTCGGGGCGCGGGCGTCGCAGTGGGATGCTCGCGCCGCGTGTCGCAGGAGAACGTGGAGATCGTCCGCCGCATGTACGACGCGTTCCTCCGAGGCGACCGGGAGGCCGCGCGGGCGGTGCTCGACCCCGAGGTGGAGTGGGACGCGCGCCACCATCGAGGCCGCTGGCCTCACGGATCACCCATAGGATCCAGTCCCCCGCAAGCGACCATGGAGGTGCCCATGCACGCGCGTGTCGTCAGGTTCACCGACGTCAGCCCCGAGAGGATCGACAAGATCGTCTCGCAGACCCAGGAGGCCGACGGGCCGCCGGAGGGGATCGACTCGACCGGGTTCCAGCTCCTCGTCGATGAGCAGCAGGGGACCGCGATCTTCATCGGGTTGTTCGAGGACGAGCAGAAGATGCGCGACGCGGATGCGATCTTCCAGCAGATGGATCCCACGGACACCCCTGGCACGCGCGCGTCGGTCGACCAGTGCGAGATCAGGGTCGAGCGGCACATGTAGGGCAGTACCCTCCGCCGCGTGGACGGCGAACCTCGTAAGGCGGCGATCCTCGGCGGGAACCGGATCCCGTTCGCGCGACGCGACCGCGAGTACGCGCACGCCTCGAACCAGGACATGCTCACCGCGGCCCTGGACGGGCTTGTCAGCCGCTTCGGGCTCCAGGGCGAGCGGCTGGGCGAGGTGGCGGGCGGGGGAGTGCTGAAGCGCAGCCGCGACTTCAACCTCACTCGCGAGTGCGTGCTCGGTAGCGCGCTGGCGCCCGAGACGCCGGCCTACGACGTGCAGCAGGCCTGCGGCACCGGGCTCGAGACGGCGATCCACGTGGCCAACAAGATCGCCCTGGGCCAGGTGGAGTGCGGGGTCGCCGGCGGCTACGACACCACCAGCGACGCTCCGATCGAGCTGAACGACGACCTGCGGCGGCTGCTGCTCGACCTGAACCGCGCGCGCTCGACGCCCGCGCGGCTGCGGCTGCTCGGGCGGCTGCGGCCGGGGCAGATCGCCCCGGCTCCGCCGCGCAACGAGGAGCCGCGCACCGGCCTGTCGATGGGCGAGCACCAGGCGATCTCGACCAAGCGCTGGGGGATCGGCCGCGCGGAGCAGGACGAGCTCGCCGTCGAGAGCCACCGGCGGCTGGCCGCCGCGTACGACCGCGGCTTCTTCGACGACCTGATCACGCCGTTCCTGGGCCTCGAGCGCGACGGCAACATGCGGCCCGACGCGTCGGTCGAGAAGCTCGCCGGGCTCAGGCCCGTGTTCGGGGGCGACGGGCCCGACGCCACGATGACCGCCGGCAACTCCACTCCGCTCACCGACGGCGCCGCCACCGTGCTGCTCGCGAGCGACGACTGGGCGGCGGGGCGCTCGCTGCCGGTGCTCGCCCACCTCGTCGACGCGGAGACGGCCGCGGTCGACTTCGTCCACGGCGACGACGGCCTGCTCGAGGCGCCCCTGTACGCGGTGCCGCGGCTGCTCGACCGCAACGGGCTGAGCCTCCAGGACTTCGACTTCTACGAGATCCACGAGGCGTTCGCCTCGCA
The DNA here is from genome assembly GCA_035275105.1 of Thermoleophilaceae bacterium. Classification (GTDB taxonomy): domain Bacteria; phylum Actinomycetota; class Thermoleophilia; order Solirubrobacterales; family Thermoleophilaceae; genus AC-37. Next base: position 5,494 of record DATENL010000108.1, on the reverse strand, counting down.
GGTCCTGATGACGCTCAGGGCATGGGAGGACCCGGCGTTCTGCTCCGAGCGACTCGGGCGGGAGGAGCCGCTCGGGTCGATCGACCGGACCAAGCTCAACGTGAACGGCTCGTCGCTCGCGGCGGGGCACCCGTTCGGCGCGACCGGCGGGCGCATCGTCGCCACGCTGGCGAAGCTGCTGGCCGAGCGCGGCTCCGGCCGCGGCCTGATATCGATCTGCGCGGCCGGCGGGCAGGGCGTCACCGCGATCCTGGAGCGGCGGGCGTGAGCCCGACGGACCGCTACCAGTCGATCGCGAACTCGCCGGTGGGGGGCGCGGTCGCCAAGCGCCTCGGCCTACCCGCGCCCCCGATCCTCGAGCGCCACGAGCCCGGCAAGCCGGTCGTGTCCGCGCCCGTCGCCCTGGGTAGCGCGCGCGGCGGGCGGCTCGAAGAACCCGCGCGCGAGGTGCTGCGCTCGATCGAGGCCCACGTCGAGAACGACCTGACCGCGGTGAACAAGGGCACCGAGCTGGCGGCGCTGGTGTTCGACGCGAGCGGGATCGACGACAGCGTGCGGCTCGGCTCGCTCTACGAGTTCTTCCATCCGCTCCTCCCCGCCCTGCGCCGCAGCGGCCGCGTGGTCGTGCTGGCGACCCCGCCGGACGAGGCGCCCGGACCGCGGGCGGCCACCGCTCAGCGGGCGGCCGAGGGGTTCGTCAGGTCCGTCGCGAAGGAGATCGGCCGGCGGGGCAGCACGGCCCAGCTGGTCCAGGTCGGCGCCGGGGCCGAGGGAGCGATGGAGTCGACGCTGCGCTTCCTGCTGTCGGCGCGGTCGGCGTTCGTGGACGGGCAGGCGATCCGGATCGAGGCCGCCCCCGACGGCGCCGTCGTCGTTCCCGCGGACTGGGACCGCCCGCTCGACGGCCGGGTGGCGGCCGTCACCGGGTCGGCGCGCGGGATCGGCGAGGCGATCGCGACGACGCTGGCGGAGCAGGGCGCGCACGTCCTCTGCGTCGACATCCCGTCCGCCGGTGAGGCGCTCTCCGAGGTGGCCAACGGGATCGGCGGCACCTCGCTCGCGCTGGACATCACCGACCCCACCGCGCCGGGGCGCCTGGCCGACCACGTCGCCGAGCGGCACGGCCGCCTGGACGCGCTGGTCCACAACGCGGGCATCACCCGCGACAAGACGCTCGCGCGGATGCAGCGCGAGGCGTGGGACGCGGTGCTCGACGTCAACCTCTCGAGCCAGGAGCGCATCAACGACGCGCTGCTCGAGCGCGGGTTGCTTCGGGAGGGGGGCCGGCTCGTCTCGGTGTCGTCGGTGAGCGGCATCGCGGGCAACCGAGGCCAGTCGAACTACGCCACGAGCAAGGCGGGCATCATCGGGATGGTCGCCGCCCTCGCCGGGCCGATGCGAGAGCGCCGCGCGACCGTCAACGCGGTGGCGCCCGGGTTCATCGAGACCGCCATGACGGCGGCGATGCCGGTCGGGACCAGGGAGGCGGGCCGGCGCACGAGCAGCCTCGTGCAGGGCGGCCTGCCGGTCGACGTGGCGGAGACGATCGCGTGGCTCGCGAGCCCGGCGTCCGCCGGGGTGAACGGCAACGTGGTGCGCGTCTGCGGCCAGGCGCTGATCGGGGCGTAGGCGGCCAGGTGGAGACGACGGAGCTCGAGTCCCCGCCGTCGCTCACCGCGCTCTACGGGCGCGCGGTGGTCGTCCCGGTCCTGCCCGGCGGCGGTGACGAGCTCCCCGACCGGCGGCTGGTCCTGCGCGACGCCGAGGTGCGGGAGGAGCACGTGGCCGAGTACGCCCGGGTGTGCGGGTTCGGGCTCGCGAACGAGGTCCCGGGGACCTACCCGCACGTCCTGGCGTTTCCGCTCCACATGAGCCTCATGACCGACCGCGCCTTTCCGTTCTCGGTGCTCGGGCTGGTGCACGTCGTGAACCGGATCGAGGTGCTTCGGCCGATCGCGGTCGGCGCGCGGCTCGACGTCTGCGTCTGGACCGAGGACCTGCGCCCGCACCGTCGCGGGCGGCAGTTCGACGTCGTTGCCGAGGCCGAGACCGGCGGATCGGTCGCCTGGCGCGGGCGCAGCACCTACCTGAAGCAGGGCGGCGGGAACGGCGACTCCGCGCCGCGCCGTGACGACCGAGAGGCGGCCGGCGAGCTCGCCGCGTGCGCCGAGTGGCGGATCCCCGGCGACGTCGGGCGGCGCTACGCGGCGGTGTCGGGCGACCGCAACCCGATCCACATGCACTCGCTGCCCGCGCGGCTGTTCGGGTTCCCGGGCGCGATCGCCCACGGCATGTGGACGAAGGCCCGCTGCCTGGCCGCGTTCGACGGCCGCGTGCGGTCGCCGTACACGGTGGAGGTGGAGTTCAGGGCGCCGCTGCTGATCCCGGGCCGCGCGCACCTCCGCAGCGGCGGCGCCGACCGCGACTGGGCCTTCCGCCTGGAGAGCCCCGACGGCGAGCGGGTCCACCTAGCGGGCTCGATCGCGTGAGCGGTGTCCATTTCATACGCCTATAGCCGTATGAAATGGACTCAGCCGCTGATCGGCACCGCGCGCCGCACCGTGGTCGCGCGCCGTCCGGCCGGCCGGATCGTCACGACGAACCGCGCGCGCGGCTTGCGGAGGCGGCGCAGCGTGTAGAGGTCGGACCCGTCGAGCGCGAGGGAGAGCACGTGCGGCTCTCCCGACGCGATCGAGGCGATGCTCTCGCGCCGGCTGGTGCGGATGGGGGCGCGGCCGGCGGCCAGGACCGCGTCGCCGCGGACCTTGCATCCCGCGGCGCAGACCACCACGACGCCGGGCGACTGCCCCCGCCGCAGGAGCGCCCGCCGCGACAGCCGCGAGCGCGCCCAGACCTGCGTGCCGCTCACCGACTTCACTCGCTTCACGGCGCTCGTGCCGAGGATCCTCCTGACCAGCGGGAGGATCTTGCCGCCCGCCGGCGCGATCGGCTGCGACGGGACTCCCGGCGGCGGTACCTCCGCCGCGCCGTCGCCCGGGGCGGGCAGCGCCGCGGGCAGCGTCGTGACCGAGGGGTCGGGGGGGAGGGGCGGCAGCGGGATCTCGAACGGGTCGCCGGACTGCGGCGGGTCCGGCACGTTCGGCAGGTCGGTGCCGACCGGCGGGGTCGGCAGGTCGGGCGGGGTCGGCAGGTCCGGCGGATCGGTGCCCACGGGTGGATCCGGGACGTCGGGCGGCTGTGGCAGGTCGGGCGGATCCGGCAGGTCGGGCGGATCCGGCAGGTCCGGGGGATCCGGCACGCCGGGCGGCTCGACCTCGACGGGGGCCCGCACCCAGATGTCGATCGGCAGCTTGAACTCCAGCCCGTGGCCGTCGGTCACCCTGACCTCGATGCAGTCGTAGCCGTCGTATCCCGGGTCGGGGACGTACGGGATCGTGATCCGGTCCCACCCGGCCACGCCGGGGATGACGACCGGGTCGGTCACCGTTCCGTGCTTCGGCTTGACCAGCACCTCCGCGGTCAGCGGGTCGCCCTCGTTGTCCTCGCAGCCGAAGGACACGACGCCGGGCGCGGGGCTCAGGATCTCCGCCGGGCCGTAGCCGCAGGCGCCGCCGGAGTTGTACGGCAGCGGTCGCGGCACGATCGCCATCCGGCCCGCGGGCCCCGCGCCCTTGAGGCCGGTGGCCGTGACCGAGAAGTAGTCGGTCTCGAGGCTGTCGTCGAACGGGACGTATGTGCTGATCGACGAGCGACTGAGCCCGGACCAGCTCTCGTTCGGAGGTCCCTCGACCAGCGCCAGGGCGCCCCGCTCCGGCGGCGTCGACAGCCGCGAGGCGAACAGGTCCCCGTCCGGGTCGTTGCAGGTGATGGAGAAGCGGCGAATCTGGCCGGGCCGGTTCTCGACCATGTAGACGTCCGTGTAGGTGTACGAGGACGGCGTGCATGCCGGCAGGCGATCGATCCCCGGACCGACCGAGACCTCGAGCTTCGCGTCCTCGGACCGGGCGCCGAGCGAGTCGGTCGCCCAGATCGTCGTCGTCTCGTCACCGGAGAAGGTCGCGGTCCGGTACGACCAGTTCGAGTCGCCGGCCCCCGCTGGCACGTGCTTTGGCGACCCGAGGTGGACCCCGGGCGGTCCGCCCTCGATCACGAAGTCGTCGCCGTCGGGGTCGTGGCAGAAGGGGTGCAGCGACACCCAGACCGGGCCGTCGCCGCTCGAGCGCTGCGCGATGCGGTCCCCCGTGCAGATCGGCGCGGAGTTCTCGTTCGTGGGGACGACCTCGATCCTCACCCGCTGCTCGATGCTCCCGGTCTGCCCCTCGATCTCGAAGACGGCCTCGTCGAAGCGCGGCGCGCCGTCGTGCGGCCGTCCCTCGAAGGTGAGCCCGTATCCGTCCGTCGCGACGTTCGTCACGTCGCTGTGCTCCGGTGGCGTCACGAGCCTGGCGCGGATCGCGCCCAGGCAGCTGACGCGGACGGCGCGGTTCATGTCGGGCCGCAGCCGCACCGACGCCTCCCAGCACTCCGGGGTGCCGCAGGAGCTTCCCTCGCACTGCGCGGCCCCCGCGCTTGTGGGCAGCCCAAGGGCGGCCGCGAGCGCGACGGCGAGTCCGGCGCCGACCAGAAGACGCACTCCAGGAAAATACGCGCTGGCGCGGGTGGGGTCAAGCGGAAACCGGATTGGGGCATGTGCCTCCCGCTCGACGGGTCAAGCCAGGGCCTCCCGCGCCTCCTCCGGCGTGGCGCGGGAGATCATCTCGACCACCCGGCCGGCGCGCAGCCGGAACCCCTGGCCGTAGCGCATGTCGGCTTCGGCTCCGCTGCCCACTCCGCGTGCGAGGAACCGAATCGCGCCCACGATCCGGTCGCCGTCCCCCTCGATCCACTCGACGTCGATTCGGAACTCCTCCCAGGGCTCGCGGAGCTGGTGCCAGAACCGGATTGCCCCGTCGCGCCCGCGGTAGGTGCGCTCGAAGTCGGGGAACCGCCCGGGCAGGTCGAAGACGACGTCCGAGTCGAGATTCTCGAGCCAGCCGTCGAGGTCACCACGGTTCCACGCGTCGATTCCCGCGGCGATCATGTCGAGGTTCGCGCGGGTCACGAGCACGCGCGCGAGCTCCCGCGGAGCCTCGATCATCGGGAAGTGGCCGGTCGCGATCTCCACCGCATCGATGCCGAGCGCCGCGCGCGCTACCCGGCGCGACCAGTCCGGCTCGAAGAACTCGTCGTCGGTCGCGAGGATCAGCGTGGCCGGGACGCCGGGGTGCTCGTCGAGCGGATACGGATCGGGCGCCGACGATCCCGGGTGCAGTCCGGCGGCAAGTGCCCGCCCCACCTCGGGCGCAAGGCGCGGGTACATCGCGGCCACCGCCGCGTCGGGCTCCCAGGCGCTGGTGCCGTCCTCGCGGTCGGGCGGGAACGGGAACCCCTCGCGGCTCGGCCTCGCCCCGACGTCGACCCCGCCGAACGGCCCGGTCGGCGCCGGGCAGAGGTAGACGAGGCGCGAGGCGCCGGCCGCCGCGGCCACGAGCGG
>DATENL010000107.1:0-9665 GCA_035275105.1 Thermoleophilaceae bacterium | reverse complement strand
CTTCGGCCCGGGGTCGGCCGGCGGGTCGCCGCCGCCGTCCCCGCCGCCACCGTCGCCTGCGAGCGTGCGGGCCACGTCGGCGAAGGCGTCGAAGGCCGGCTTCTCGTGCCCGTCCGCGGTCAGCAGCCCGTAGTTGGCCACGCGGTCGCCCTCGTCGTCGTTCCAGTTCTTGAACGTGAACCAGGTGCCCACCGGCACGTCGTCCCACTTGCGCATCTGGAGGAAGGCGCGCTTGAGGTAGCGCGCCTGGGTGTCCTTGCTCACGCAGTTCTCCCAGCCCTCCCCCCCGCGCACGTTGCAGGTGCTGTAGCCGAACTCGGTCAGCCAGATCGGCTTGCGGTCGCCGTGGCGGTGCATCACCTTCCGGACCGCCGGGATCCCGGCCTTGAAGCTGTAGCGCGGCGACGAGACGTCCGTGTCGAGCGGATCGCGGTCGGCGCTGTACGGGTGGATCGACCAGGCGTCGAAGTGGCCCTTCACGCCGTGCGCGTAGAGGGCGTCGGTGAACTCGAAGTCGGAGTCCGACAGCGAGCCGGCCACGATGATCGGGCGCGGGTCCGCCTTCTGGGCCGCGCGCCACGACGCCCGGACCATGTCCGCGTAGTCGCCGACCGGGTCGTCGGTGCGGAAGAAGTACTCCTGGTTGGGCTCGTTCCACACCTCCCACGAGTACACGCGGTTGCCGTAGCGCTTGATCGCCCAGCCGAACGACTCGGCGAAGTCCGAGGCGTGCCGGGGCGCGTACTTCTGCACGTCGTAGTTCCACCAGTCGCCGTGGCAGTCCCCCTTGAGGTCGGACGGCGCGCTCGACGCCCAGCAGGGGGTCTCGGCGTACATCAAGAGGAGCTTGATGCCGCGCGCGTTCGCGCCGTCGACGAGGTGGTCGAGGCGGTGGACGTAGTCCCAGTTGATCTCGCCCTTCCCCTCCTGCTCGACGCTGGCCCAGCCGACGTCCACGCGCGTGATCGCGACGTGCGCGCGCTCCATCTGGTCGAGCTGGCGGTCCATCTCGTCGATGTCGACGTTGCTCCAGAGCACGTGGCTCATCACGCCGGCCATGTGGCGCGACGCGCTCGCCGGCGCGGGCACGGCGACTGCGGCCGCCGCGGCGAATGCGGCGGCAAGCGAGGTGAGGCGTGATAGGGCGCGGCGTAGGGACGGGCGCCCGGAGAGGCGGCTCATCGAATCTCCTCCGGTGCGTTGTGGGTTCGCCCCGGAACGGGGCGTCCGGCGGCTTGCAAGATTTCTTTCGGCCGCGCGTTCTGGGCGTTGAGGGCCAGGGCGCGGCATCGAACAAACGTCCAGGTGGGGAGCGCTCGTGGGCGTGCTGACCGCCCCGATCCGCAGGCGCGCGCCGGTCGCGCTGGACGCGCCGCCCGCGCCCGTGCTCGAGGTTCTCCAGCCCCAGGACGGCGGCGTCGCGGCGCACGTCCTCCAGCTGGCCGTGGGTCTGCGCGCACGGGGCTGGGAGATCGAGGTCGCGACCCCCGCCAGCAGCGCGATCATCGGGCCGCTGGTCGACGCCGGGGTGCCCGTGCACGAGCTGTCGATGGAGCGCGAGCCCGGCCGGGGCGACCTGGCCACGATTCGCGAGCTCCGCGCGCTCGACCGCCGGCGCGGCTACGGCCTGGTCCACGCGCACAGCTCCAAGGCGGGCGCGCTCATCCGCGCGGCCCTGCCCCGTCGCCGGCGGCTGCTGTACACGCCGCACTGCTTCGCCTTCGCCGCGCAGTTCGGCGGCGCGCAGCGGCTCGTGTACCGGGCGATCGAGCAGGCCGCGCTCCCGCGCACCGGCGCGCTCGTCGCGGTCTGCGAGTGGGAGCGGCGCGAGGCCGAGCGGCTGCACGGCTCGGGCGGGCGAGTCCGCCAGATCGAGTACGGCGTCACGCCCTGCCTGGGCGCAGCGCCCGACCCGGAGCTGATGATGTTCAAGGGCGACCGGCCGCTCGCCGGCATGGTCTCCGTGCTGCGCCCCCAGAAGGACCCGAAGCTCCTCGTGCGCGCGGCGGCGAGGCTGCTCGAGCGCGGCGAGCTCCCCGGCCGGGTCGCGATCGTCGGGAACGGCCCGATCGAGCACGAGGTCCGCGACGAGATCGACCGCCTTGGGGTCGCGCCCGAGGTGGCGTGGTTCCCCTACCGCGGCGCCGTCGACCCCTATCTGGCGGCGCTCGACCTGTTCGTGCTGCCGTCGGCGTGGGAGGCGCTGCCGCTGTCGCTGCTGGAGGCGATGAGCTGCGGGCTGCCGATCGTCGCGACGTCGGTCGGCGGAACTCCCGAGGCGGTCGAGGACGGGCTCACGGGACGCGTGGTGGACCCGGGCGACGAGGCGGCGCTGGCGGAGGCGCTGCGCGGCGTGATGAGCAACGCAACCCTGCGCGAGGCGATGGGCGCGGCGGGCCGGGCCCGGTACGAGGCCCGGTTCCGGCTCGACCGGATGGTCGAGGACACCGCGGCGCTCTACTCCGAGCTGCTCGGCGTGGCGCCCGAACCCACCGTGGCGCTCGCGAAGGGAAACGGGCGGCTGCGCCTAACGTAGGCGCGGAGTGTCCGATCCGGCACCGCGCTTAACGGTCGTCATCGCCACGCTCGGCCGTCCGGGCCTGCTGCGCACGGCGCTGGCCACGATCGCGCGCTGTGACCCCCCGCCAGCGGAGGTGATCGTGGTCGACGGCGACCCCGCGCGCTCCGCCGAGCCGGAGGCGGCCGCGGTGGGCGCGCGCTACGCCCGCGCCCGCACCGGCCTGACCGCCCAGCGCAACGCCGGGATCGAGCTCGCGACCGGCGACGTGGTCGTCTTCGTGGACGACGACACCGAGCTCGACCCGGGGCTGTTCGGCGCGCTCGCGCGCGCGTACGCGGACCCGGAGGTGGTGGGCGCGACCGGCCACGTGATCGACCGCGACCTGCGCCGCTTCGGCAACATGCGCTCGCGCTGGCGGCGGCTGCTCCCGGGCGGCGGGGGCGAGGGCTCGCTCACCCGTTACGGCTATCCGCGCCGCCTCCAGGACGAGACGCGCGAGCGCGACGTCGAGTACATGCTGGGCGCGCTGATGAGCGCGCGCCGCGAGGTCGCCCGGCAGGTCCGCTTCGACGAGATGCTCACCGGCTATGCGCTGCTCGAGGACGAGGACTTCTCGTACCGGCTGTCGCGGGTGGGGCGGCTGCGCTTCGTGCCCGACGCGATCCTCGTGCACCGCAACATCGACGCCGGCCGGAAGGTCTCCCCCGCGCGCATGCGCGAGTTCAACCGCATGGTCGTGGTCAACCGCGCGTACCTGTTCCGCAAGAACTTCCGCCGCACGCCGCTCGCCCGCCTCCAGTTCGGGATCCTCCTCGCGGTGCTCTTCGTCCATCGGGCCGTGAACGGCGAGTGGGCCGGCGTGCGCGGGCTGGTCGACGGATCGGTCGAGGCGTGGCGGCGACGGGCGTAGACGAGCCCGTCCCGATCACGTTCGTGATCTCGCACGCGCTGAGCGGCGGCTCGGAGCGCTACCTCGAGCTGCTGCTGGACCACCTCGAGCCCGCCTGGGTGCGGTCGATCGTCTCGCTACAGGACGGGCCGTTCGTCGCCCGCCTGCGCGCCGGCGGCTACCGCGTGGACGTGATCCCCACCGGCGCGCGCCTGTCGATGGTCCACTCCGCGTGGCGACTGCGCCGGCTCCTGCGCGCCGCGGCGCCCGCGGCCGTGCATGCCAACGGCGTGAAGGCGGCGCTCGTGTGCGCGCTGGCGATGCCGCGCACCGGCATCCCGCTCATCTGGGTCAAGCACGACTTCTCGTGGGACGGGCCGCTCGCCCACGCGATCGCGAGCCGCTGCGACCAGGTCGTGGGGGTGAGCGCGGCGGTGACCGGCACCTTCCGCGGCGGCGCCCGCCGGCGGGTGCACGTGGTGCACAACGGGACGCCGGAGCTGGTGCGCGACCGCGCGGCCGGGCGGGAGCTCGTGCGGGAGCTCGTCGGCTCGGACGGCGAGGTGGTGCTGCTCGTCGGCCGCTTCCACCCCGCCAAGGGCCAGATCGAGCTGGTCGAAGCCGCCCCGCGGGTGCTCGAGCGTCGCCCCGGCACGCGCCTCCTGCTCCTGGGCGGCGAGGACCCCTACCAGCTTGAGTACGCGCGCGCGGTCCGTGCGCGGATCGAGGAGCTCGGCCTCGGCGACACGGTCGTCGTGCGCGACCACCACCCCGACGCGCCCGGCGTGATGGCGGGCTCCGACGTCGTCGCGGTGCCGAGCGTGCCGGACGAGCGCGGGATGGGCCGGGAGGGTTTCGGCCTGGTCGGGATCGAGGCGATGGCGGTCGGGACGCCGGTGGTCGGCTACGACGGCGGCGCGCTCCCCGAGGTGCTCGGCGACGCCGCGGTGCTGGTCCCGGAGGGCGACCGCGCCGCGCTCGCGGAGGCGATCGTCCACCTCCTGTCCGATCGCCTGCGGCGCGAGGCGCTCGTGGAGCGCGGCCGCGTGCACGTGGCCGAGCGGTTCTCGCTCGACGCGACCGTGGAGGGCATGCGCGAGCGCTACCGGGCCGCGGCCCGCGGCGCTTTGGTCACTTGACTGCGTATAAAGCAGTCAACGTTCCAAAGCTTCGCCCGGGGTACGGGAGAGAACGACGGCGCAGCCCGCCAGCAGGAACATCATCGCCGCGACCGTGTTGGAGCTGAGCGTGTAGTCCACGACCCCCTGGAGCGCGAGGCCGGTGAAGGCGGCCGCCACGGCGAGCGCCATCCCGCGCTCGAAGCCGGTCTGGCGACGGTAGGCGGCCACCAGCACGCGGACCAGCGCGAACGTGGCCCACACGAGCGCGGCGAGCCCGAGCAGGCCGAGCTCGGCCGCCACCGTGAGCGGGATGTTGTGGGCGTGCTGGTAGCTGCCGCCGAGCTCCTCCGCGAAGAGCCCGTAGCGCGGCGAGACCACGGGGAACTGGTTCGCGCCGATGCCGAAGAACGGGTGCTCGTAGATCATCTCGGGCGTCGCCCGCCAGATGCCGAAGCGTGGATCGCCGCCCGCCGCGGCGTAGCTGACCGAGGAGATCCGGCCCTCGACCACGGACGTCTGCTGTACCTCGCCGGACAGGCTTCCCGAGCCCACCTGGAGCGCGAGCACCAGCACCAACGCCGCCAGCGCCGCGTAGCGCATCGGGCGCCAGGCGAGCATCACGAGCAGCGCCCCGGCCGCGGCGAGGAAGCCGCCCCGCGAGAGCGACAGGGCGAGCCCGGCGACGATCAGCGGGAAGGCGACCATGCCGACCACGCGCAGCACGAGGTTGCCGCCCAGCGCGAACGCGACGGCGGCCGGCAGGCCCAGCGCCTCGAACGTGGCGAGGATGTTGGGGTCCTCGAACGAACCTCCGGGGCGCCCCTCGGCCACCTCGCCGATGCCCAGGAGGCGCTGCGGCTGCGCGGTGCCGGGGTCGAACGCCGCCTTGAGCCCCACCACCGCGGCGGACACCGCGAGCATGAGCAGGATGTTCCGAACGGTCTCGGGACGCCCGTCGGTGACGACCATCTGGAACACCAGCACGAACGCCGTCCACATCACCAGCATCTTCAGGACGGACACCGGATGGGCGGCGATCAGGATCCCCGGGACGATCGTGAGCAGGAAGAGCGCGTACGGCTTCCCGAGCGGCGACGGCGTGAACGGCAGGTGGCCGCCGATCATGCGCCTGATCGCCCACGCGACGCCGGCCAGGACGAAGAGGCCCTCGGGCAGCGACAGCCCCGCGTCGCCCACGTCGATCGTGTAGAGCTTGAACGGAATCAGCAGGATCGCCAGGTAGACGAGCTGGAGCGGCATCGCCGCGGCGAGCGCGGCGACCGCCACCGCCCCGACTGCGGCGAGCGGCATGAGCGGGCTCGTGGCGTAGGCGAGGGCGGCGATCAGCGCGCCGCAGACAGCCGCCGCGAGCGCAACCGCCGCGCCCAGCGCGAGCGGCGCCAGGCGGACGTTCCCGGGCAGCGTCATCCGGACCTCCGCATCCGCCGCCAGGCGCGCTTGGGCTGCGGCGGCTCCGGCGGCGGCGGGACCTGCGTGCCGGTCACGATCGCCGTCGGCGCGATGTCGGTGAACCACTGCGCCTGCTCGGAGATCCCCGGCAGGTCGTCCTCCATGCGCTCGAAGCCCCAGCGCAGCTCGGCGCGGCGCACGTCGTCGTCGTGCGCGTCCGACGCCACGTTGTGGACGAGCCCGGCGCGGAACAGGTGGACCGCGAAGTCGCGCACGCGGCGTCCGAACTGCCCGGCCATCGACCCCGCGTTCACCGAGCAGAGCACGCCGCGCTCGACCAGGCGCGCGAGCCGGTCGCGGTCGTGCTCGAACATCGCGCAACGCTCCGGGTGGGCGAGGATCGTGCGGAAGCCGCGCAGGTCGAGGTCGAACAGGACCTCCTCGAGGAACGGCGCCCCGCCGGCGTACGGGGTCTCGACCAGCAGGTAGGGACCGACGCCCAGGCTGAGCGTGCGCAGCGCGGGGGCGTCGAGCGCGGCCAGCCGCGTCAGCGCGATCTCGCCGCCAGGCAGGACCGCCAGCGGCACCTCCTCGCGCGCCAGCGCGAGGTTGAGCTCGCCCACGAGGCGCCCGACGTCGGCGGGGTCGAGCTCGTACTCGAAGCTGATGTGCGGGGTCGCCACCATCACGCGTATCCCATCGGCAGCAGCCGTTCGAGCCATAGCGATGCTGGCCTCGATGTCGGGGGCCCCGTCGTCGACGCCCGGGAGGATGTGGGAGTGCAGATCGACCAAGGCCGGTCGTCAAGGTTAATTGCGGGACCTCAGTAGAGGCGCATACCCGCCGATAACATCGCCCCATGAAGACGGAGGCGCCAATGCTGGTGCTCTGGCGCCGCAAGTGGATCGTGCTCGGCGTCTTCCTCGCGTTCGCCTGCAGCGCGGCGATCGTGTCGAAGATGCTCGACAAGGTCTACGAGACCAAGAGCGTGCTGATCGTCGCGGCCAACTCGAAGGGCCAGACGTTCGACCAGGTGCAGGCGAGCCAGGCCCTGGCCCGCTCGTACGAGCAGATCATGGGGAGCCCGAACATCGCCCAGCTCGTTGCCGACCGGCTGGCCGACGGGACGACCAAGGACTACGTGCTCGAGCACACCGACTCCGAGCCGATCCCCCAGACCCAGCTCATCAACATCACGGCCGAGGACCCAAGCGCGGCGCGCGCCAAGCACGTGGCGAACACGTTCGCCGCGGTGTTCGTCCGCTACGCGCGCCGCAACCTCGTCGGTACGACCGACGCGCGCATCTCCATCGCCGACCTCGCCCCGCTCGAGACCGAGGCCGCGCGGCCCAAGCCGACGCTGTACACGCTGATCGCCGCGCTCCTCGGACTGGCGGTGGGCGTCGGGCTCGCCTTCCTGCGCGACCGCCTCGACCACCGGCTGCGCACGCCGACCGACGTGGAGGCGCGATTCGAGAGCCCCGTCCTAGCGCGCGTGCCGAGGAAGGGGCGCTCGGACACCCAGATCGCCGCCTTCAACGAGGCGTACCGGATCCTTCGCACCAACCTCCAGTTCGCCGCCGGGAACGCCCGGCTCGATTCGCTCGCGATCACCAGCGGCGCCGAGGGCGAGGGCAAGACCACCACCGTCGTGCAGCTCGCGATCGCGAGCGCGGAGGTCGGCCTGCGGGTCGCGATCCTCGAGGCCGACCTGCGCCGGCCGGCGCTCCAGGCGCGCCTTTTCCCCAACCGCACCGAGCCGCTGCGGCCGGGCCTCAGCAACTACCTGGTCGAGGGCACGCCGCTCGAGGAGGTCGTCCACCAGACCGGCCGCCCCGGCGTCAACCTCGTGCCCGCCGGCCCCATCCCGCCGAGCCCGGCGGCGCTCTTGGAGACCCAGCGCGCGCGCGGGATCGTCGACGCCCTCCTGCGCGACCACGACATCGTGCTGGTCGACTGCCCGCCGCTCAACGTCGCCGCCGACGCCTCGATCGTGGCCGGCACGGTTGACGGCGTGATCGTGGTCGTGGACCTGAACACCTCGAAGGAGGACACGGTGCGCGACGCCATCCGGCGGCTCCGGACCGTGCACGCCCCTCTCATCGGCCTCCTGCTCAACCGCGACCGCGGCGCCGAGGTCTCGCGCTACGACTACTACCTGTCGCCCAAGAAGCGCGGCAAGCGCGAGGACGAGGTCCCGGTCGGCTAGGGACCCGGGGGCCCGGCCCGCGCGCGCCCGAGCCGGCGCCGCGCGAAGTCGACGACGAAGCGAAGGTCCGCCGGGCTGATCAGCCGCTCGGCCGCCGCGAAGGCCAGCGGGTAGACGGCCACCCCCGCGACGAGCGCCACCACCTCGGAGCCCTTCAGCGCCACGATCACCCCCGCCATCGCCAGCCCGCCGATCAGCGGGGCCGCTGCCATCGAGACCCAGTCGAGCCCGACGCCGAGCGTGCGCACGGCCAGCGCCAGCGCGAGCACCAGGAAGACGGCCTCGGTCACCAGCATCGCGATCGCCGCGCCGCGCTCGTCCAGGCTCGGGATCAGCGCGAGGTTGAGCGCCACGTTGAGGAGTGTCATCGCGCCGCTCAGGACGAGGACGTCGCGCGGGTCGCGCCGGCTCAGGCTCAGCGAGCTCGCCAGGGTCACGAGCCCGATCAGGACCACCACCGGCGCAAGGATCCGCAGCGACGCCGACGCCGCCTCGAGGTTTGGGCCGAAGATGGTCCGGCTCACGAACTCCGGCAGCGTCCCGAACACGACGGCCGGCGGGATGAGCAACAGGAGCGCGAGCTTCAGCGAGCGCTGGAACGCGCCCTGGATCGTCGGCTCGCTGTCGCGCCGGAGGTACGCGTACATCGGCGAGAAGGCGGCCCCCAGCGCGTAGGTGAGGAAGAACGTCGACTCGAACAGCCGGTAGGCCGAGCCGTAGCGGCCCACGGCGGCGTCCGTCGCGAGCAGCGAGAGCAGCACGGCGTCGAGGCGGAACAGCAGGACGGTGAACGCGTCCTGCACCGCGAACGGGATGCTCTGGAGCGACAGAGCGCGCCAGCGGCTCGGGTCGGCGTGGGCGCCCCCGACCCGGAGCCGGCGGCGCATGAGCACGACCGCGAGCGCGAAGCCGACCCCGGCGGCGATCGCGTAGGTGGTGGCGGCCGCCACGACTCCCCCGCCCGCCACGAGCGCGCCGATCCCGAGGGCCGCCGCCAGGAAGCGCTGGACGATGGTGATCGTCGCTGTGAGCCCCGCGTGCTCGAGCGCCGTGAAGACCCCCACCACCACCCGCGTCAGGGCGTCGAATAGCGCGCCGAGCGTCAGCACGTAGATCGTGGCCCGCGAGGTCGACCCGATGGCGAGCACGTTCACGAGGCCGAAGCTGACTAGGGCGATCGGCACGGCGAGCAGGGCCTTGATGGCCGCCGCGTCGGCGAACAGGCTCGCCGCGCGAGCGCGGTCGCGCGCGATCCAGAGCACGAGCGCGCGGTCGAGGCCGAGGCTCGCGAGCAGCATCGAGATCTCCGCCCAGGCCAGGGCGAAGACGAAGACGCCGACGCCCGACTGGTCGAGCTCGCGCGCGAGCACCGCGTAGAACGCGAGCGACGCGAGCTTCGCGAGGAGCTCGCCGACGGCCCGCAGCGCGGTGTTGCGCGCGGCACGCTCGAACGCGCGCTCGGAGCCGCCGGGGACGTGCGGCGGGGCGGCGACCGCGAGGTCGAGGGCGTCGCCG
>DATENL010000106.1:0-2426 GCA_035275105.1 Thermoleophilaceae bacterium | reverse complement strand
CGACGGCGGCGCAGCGCGGCATCGTGCGCGCGTAGGACACCCAGTCCACGAGCCGCGCGTTCGGCGGCACGGTCACCGGCCGCGGCGGCGGGCGCCGGTTGGTCGTGGCCAGCACGCGCACCGGCAGCCGCCGCAGCCCCTCGAGCGCCGCCAGCAGCATCCGCTGGCCCGGATCCTGCGAGGTGCTCGGCGCCACCAGCACGAGCGGGTCGTCGCCCGGCGGCAGCTCGACCTCGTCGAACGGCTGCTCCCACAGGAGCGGCCCCGTCACCTCCATCCACGGCTCCCAGTCGCGCGGGTACTCGAGCTGCGGGAAGGTGGCGACCAGCGCCAGCCGGCGCGAGATCCCGTTGTGCACGTAGTCGAGCGGCGGCAGGCCCACGCGCGCCCGCGCCCCGTTGAGGTGGTCGCGGCCCTGCTCCAGGCCCTTCATCACCATCGGCTCGAACCCCCGCCACCATGCCCGCCCGAGCGGCGTCCGCGGCAGCCGCGCGCCGATCGAGTACGCCGGGAAGCCGTCGCCCGGCAGCGGCAGCACGTGGGGGATGAGGGTCGCCCACGGCCGCCCGTCGACCTCCGCCGCCAGCGAGGCCGCGACGGTGATGATGTCCGCCACGACGACGTCGGGGTCGAACTCGCGGTAGGCCGGGAGCGAGTCGCGCGCGCCGCGAACCGCGGCCTGGTACGGCTTCAGCCCGCTGTCGGTCATCGGGAACACCTCGTACACGGGCGCGGCGGCGAAGCGCATGCCCTCGGCTTCGACCTGCTCCTGCCAGCGCGACCACGTCTCGAGGCACACGTCGTGCCCGCGCGCGACGAGCGCGCGGCCGAGCGCGATCATCGGGAACGCGTGGCCCGGGTCGCCGAACGCCGCGAGCAGGATCCGCCGCCGCTCGGGCGGCGCCGGGGATGCCTCCGCCGCCCCGCTCAGTTGTTGAGCTCGGCCAGCTGGCGGATCATCCCGATGCGCTCCTCCACCGTCGGGGCGACGATCGTGGCGAGCAGCGTGCCGACGCCGGCGTCGCGGTACATCGCGAGCCGCTCGCCGACGCGGTCGGCCGGACCGACGAGGCAGACCGAGTCGATGAAGTCCTCGGGCAGGGCGGCCGCCGCATCGTTCTTCTTCCCGGACAGGTACAGCTCCTGGACCTTCTCGGCGGCCTCCTCGAACCCGTAGCGGCGCATCATCGCGTTGTAGAAGTTCTTCTCCTTCGAGCCCATGCCGCCCACGTAGAGCGCGAGGAACGGCCGCATGACGTCGCGCGCCGCGTCGATGTCGTCGCCGATGCAGACGTTGACCGTCGGCGCGATGTCGAACGACCCGTTGTCGAGGTTCCGCCCGGCGCGCGCGGCGCCCTCCTCGAGCGGACCGCGGAGCTCCTTCGCGTGCTCGGCGCTGAACAGGAACGGGATCCAGCCGTCCGCGATCTCGCCGCAGAGGGCGGTGTTCTTGGGCCCGATCGCCGCGATGTAGATCGGGATCCGCTCCTGCTGCGGCGCGATCATCAGCTTCAGCGCCTTGCCGGGGCCGCCGGGGCGGGGGAGGGTGTAGATCTCGCCGTCGTACTCCAGCCGCTCGCGCGACAGCGCCTTGCGCAGGATCTCCACGTACTCGCGCGTGCGCTGAAGCTGGCGTGCGAAGGGCTGGCCGTGCCAGCCCTCGGCCACCTGGGGCCCGGAGGGGCCGATGCCGAGGATCATCCGCCCGCCCGAGAGCTCGTCGAGCGTCGCCGCGGTCATAGCGGTCATCGCGGGCGTCCGCGCCGGCATCTGGAAGATCGCCGACCCGATCCGGATCGTCTCGGTCTGCGCGGCGAGCCAGGCGAGCACGGTCGCCGTGTCGGAGCCGTACGCCTCGGCCGCCCACACCGAGTCGAAGCCGGCCGCCTCGGCCTCCTGGACCATCTTGAGCTGGTCCCCGGGCGTGATCCCGAGGCCCCAGTACGCGACGTTGAGGCCGAGTCTCATCTGCAAGCTTCCTCTCACTGGAAGGGGATGGCTTGTTTGCGTCGACGCCGTCCCGGTAGATTGTGGGTCAGGCGGGGCATCCTAAGGGAACGGATCGGGCTGGCTTGAAACGGCAACGAAAGCGCGCGCAGGACCTGAGACGGGCGATCGACTGCCTGCCGCGCCACACCCGCGAGGCGATGCTGGACGGGATCGAATCGAACCCGATCATCGTCGGCGCGTACACAGACGGCACCGGCGGCGTCTGCCCGATGCTCGCCGCCCACCGCCGCGGCGGCCGCACCAGCCTCGCCAGCTTCGCCCGCGCGTGGGACCGCTACACCGAGGCGCGCAACGCGCGCCGCGCCACCGGCCGCGAGGTCCGCACCCTGCGGGCGATGCTCGAGGCGAGCCTCTACTACGAGGCCGACACGGGCGACCTGGCCAGCGCCGCGGCCGAGTTGCGCGAGCGCAAGGCC
>DATENL010000105.1:0-16450 GCA_035275105.1 Thermoleophilaceae bacterium | reverse complement strand
GGGCGCGCTGCGCGCCGGGGCCGGGGCGGGGCGGTCTGCGTCCCCGTCCCCGTCGCCGCCGCCCAGGGCGACGACGAGCACGATCAGCAAGACGACAGCGCCCGCCGCCAGCCCCGCCAGCCGGCGCCGGATCACCGTCCTATGACGCGCCTCCGCTCGCCGCCGTCGGCGCGCCTCCTCGTCGATCACGCACGCGCATCTTCGCGCACGTGCGTCCCGCGCCGTCCGTCAGTCGCCCAGGTACTCCGACTCGACGACCAGGTCCTTGAACAGCGTCTGGTACTCCAGGTGCGTCTCGTGCTCGATCGTGCGCCACTGGCGGCCCTCGCGCTCGCGCATGTACTCGCGGTAGCCCGGGACGCCCGGGTACTTGACGTTGTCGGCCACGACCACCGCACCCGTCCGGAGCCAGCGCCGCTCCACGACGCGCTCGAGATCGGCGAGGTAGGCGTCCTTGTCGTGGTCCATGAAGAGGAAGTCGACCGAGCCCTGCGCGAACCCGTGCTCGCTCTCGAGCGCGGCGAGGGTGCGGCCGCCGTCGCCCAGGGTCCCGACGACGACGGTGACCCGGTCGCCGGCCCCGGCGTGGTCGAGGATCCGCCGCGCGATCTCCGCGTTGGCCGGGCTGAACTCGACCGAGTACAGGCGGGCGTCGGCTCCCATCACCCGGGTGGTGCGCAGCGCGCTGTAGCCGCAGTACGTCCCGAGCTCGAGCAGGCGCCGCGGCTGGGCCCGGCGGATGGCGGCGTCGAGCAGCTCGCCCTTCTCGTCGCCCACGTTCATCATCACGCTCTGCCGGTAGCAGAAGTCGTCGATCGCCCGGATCGCGTCGTCGAGGTCGCCCTTCGCGGCCGTCCGCGTCACGTGCTCGGCCAGCGCCTCCTCGCGGCCGTCGCCCACCTGCCAGTGCTCGCGCAGGTTCCTCGAGCCGAGGACCATCCGCCAGACCGACCAGCGCAGGAGCGGGATGCGCCGGCCGCCGATCTCGGAGATGCGCGTCGCCAGGCTCAACAGGGCGTCTCGAACGGCGGCGTCTGTGGCTGGAAGGGCGGCTGCTCGTCGAACTCGAACCGCGTGGCCGTGTAGTACGACGCCTTCCCGCAGCGCTCGAGCCGGGAGACCAGCAGTCTGCCGGGCACGCTCGACTTGCTCGTGTGTGGCGCCTGGTCGAACACGAACGTCGCGGAGGCGGTCGCGGTCGGCTTGCCCCAGTCCTTCCAGACGAGCTCCGTGGCGACCAGGTCGCGGTTCACGCTGAACGCGATCTCCGACGGCCGCACGGTGCGCTTGCCGAGCATGTCGACGATGAACGTGGCCGGCACGCGCTCGGTCTCGGTGACGGTCTTCGTCTTGCCGCCGCAGCCGCCCGCGGCGATGGCGACGACGAAGACGAGAGCTGAGAGCGGGAGCGGGAAGCGCATGCGCTTAGCCGCTGGCAGCGTATAGCCGCCACTCGTCGGGGACGCCCTTGAGCGGGTGCACGCCGCGGTCCGCGAACTGGAGGCCCGATCCCACGACGAGGTCCTTCACGGTGCTCGAGGCGAGCACCTCGCCGGGCTGCGCGAGCGCCATCACCCGGGCGGCTATGTGCACCGCCATCCCGCCGATGTCGGCGGCCCGCAGCTCGCATTCGCCCGTGTGCAGGCCCGCGCGTATCTCGAGCCCGGCCTGCCGCACCGCCTCCGCGATGTCCCTCGCGCAGCGCACGCCGCGCGCGGGGCC
Organism: Thermoleophilaceae bacterium; assembly: GCA_035275105.1. Lineage (GTDB taxonomy): Bacteria > Actinomycetota > Thermoleophilia > Solirubrobacterales > Thermoleophilaceae > AC-37. The sequence continues at coordinate 14,728 of DATENL010000105.1, read as the reverse complement.
GTCGAAGGTGGCGAGGAAGCCGTCGCCGGTGTGCTTGACCTCGCGGCCGTCGAAGCGCGTGAGCTGTCGGCGCACGAGCTCGTCGTGGCGCGCGAGCAGCTCTCGCCAGCGGCTGTCGCCGAGCTCGGCGGCGCGCTCGGTGGATCCGACGATGTCGGTGAACAGCACCGTGGACAGGACCCGGTCGGCGGGGCGCGGGCGCCGCTCGCCGGTGAGGAACTCCTCCATCTCGTCGACGATCGCGTCGGAGTCGCCGAACATCGGCAGGTGGTCAGTGCCCTCGAGCTCCACGAGCCGGGCGCCGGGGATGTGCTCGGCCATGTAGCGCGCGCCCTCGACCGCCGCGACGTGCTCGCCGGTCCGGTGCAGGATCAGCGTCGGCACGTTCACCGCCCTGAGGATCTCCCGAACGTCGATCTCGGCAAGCGCCTCCAGCACGCGACGCGCCATCGCCGGGCTCCCGCCGGCGCGCTGGTAGCGGCCCCACATCTCCGTCGCCATCGGGTCGTCCGCGTAGCTCGGCGCGAACATCTCCATCAGGGCGCCCTCGCCCCAGCTCTCCTCGATCTGCTCGAGCTTGCCCTTCACGAAGTCGTCCGGCCAGCCGTGGGGGAAGTCGGGGGCACGGCTGAAGCGCGGCGTGGTGCCGTACAGGATCAGCTCGGAGGTCCGCTCGGGGTAGGTCGCGGCGAACATGACGCTCATCGGGCCGCCCTCGGAAACGCCCCAGAGCACCGTCCGCTCGGAGCCCACCGCGTCGAGCACCGCCTTCAGGTCGTCGATCCGCTCCTCGAGCGCTGGCACGCCGACGACGGGGTCCGAGAGGCCCGTCCCGCGCTTGTCCCACAGGATCAGCCGCGAGAACGAGGCGACGCGGCCGAGCAGCTCCGGCACCTTCGGCATCTCCCAGTAGTGCTCGACGTTCGACACGAAACCGGGGACCATCGCGATGTCGATCGGCCCGTCGCCGACCACCTGGTAGGCGATGTGTGCGTCGCCGCTCTTGGCGTAGCGGGTACGGGGCGGTTGGCGGGCGGGGTCCACGGCGCGAGCGTAACGTCGGATCGCGCTCAGGCGAAGAAGTCGGCGACCAGGCCGGCGAACGTCTCCGCGGCGAACACGTGCCCGATGTGGAGCTGGCCCGGGAGCGTCTCGCGGCGCACGTCACCGAACGCGGCCAGCAGCTCGTCGAGCCCGTCGAGGTACGACGGGTTGTCGGTCTCGCCCCCCAGCAGGTAGAGCAGCGGCACTTCGATCGGGCCGCGCGGGTTCTCCCAGGCGCTCGCGGCGTGCAGCTCGCGCGGGAGCGGTGGCATGGCGTCGCGGAGCACGGGCCACGCCGGCGACGAGCGGATCGCCTCGAGCTGGTCGTCGGGCGTGCCGGCGCCGCGCAGGAAGCCCTCGAGCGCGGCGTCCAGGTCGCCGCGCTCGACGAGGCCGTCGAGTGAGGCGGCGCGCTTCTCCGTGACGCCGATCGGCGGTTCGTAGACCATCAGCCGCCGCACGCGGTCGGTGCGCTGCACCGCGAGGATCGAGCACAGGCCCCCGTACGAGTGGCCGACCAGGCGCTCCGCGCCGACCGCCTCGAGCACGGCCAGCACGTCCTCCGCCTCGCGGTCGATCGAGTACTCGGCCCCGTCGCCGCTCGCGCCGCGGCCGCGCCTGTCCATCGCCACGACGGTGAACCTGTCGCTCAGGAACGGCTTGACGAAGGTCCAGTCGGAGCCCGAGGTGGCCACGCCGTGCACGAACACGATCGGGTCGCCCTCGCCGTCCGCCCGGTACGCGATCCGGGTGCCGTCGGCGGACTCTGCATGCTGGACGTCGGCCACGGCGCGCCGGAGTCTCCCAGACCTCTGCCGGGCTCTGTACCCTGGCGCGCCCCAACGTCCCCCAAGGAGAGGAACCAAGCTTGCAAGGAGCACTCACACGCATCGGCGCGGGCGCGCTCGCGCTGACCGTCGCCGCCGGGCTCGCCGCCTGCGGCGACGACGACAAGGAATCCAAGAAGAGCGCCACCGCGCCGTCCGGGAACGAGCTCGCGGTCACCGTCACCGAGAGCGGGAAGGCCGCGAAGGTCACCGCCCCGAAGACGGCGAAGGGCGGCCTCGTCACGGTCAAGCTGAACAACCAGGGCAAGCAGCCCCACGAGGCGCAGCTCCTCCAGATCAAGGGCGACCACACGCCCGAGGACGTCCAGAAGGCCTTCGGGGAGGACGACACGAGCAAGAACGAGTGGCTGCGCGCCGCGGGCGGCGTCGGATCCACCGCGCCAGGTCAGACCGGCACCGGGACGGTCACGCTCGACCCCGGCAAGTACATGGTCGCGGACCTCAGCCAGGAGGGAGACGCACCCCCGGCGTACACGCTGGTCGACGTCTCGGCGGGCGAGGAAGGCTCGCTGCCGACGACCGAGACGACCGTCACCGCGGAGGAGGTCGGCGACGACAAGTACAAGTGGGAGATCTCCGGCCCGCTCAAGAGCGGTGGGTCCGAGATCACGTTCAAGAGCGAGGGCAAGGAGGCGATCCACCTCATCGCCGCCGCGCGCCTGACCAAGGACGTCTCCAAGAAGGAGGTCGTCAAGGCGCTCGGCGAGGAGGGCAAGCCGCCGCCGTTCATCGACGAGAAGTCGTTCTCCTCGACCGCGATCCTCGACGGCGAGAAGTCGCAGGTGACCCAGTTCAGGTTCTCTCAGCCGGGCAAGTGGGTGCTGTTCTGCCCGCTCCCGGACCGCGGCGAGGACAAGCCCCACGACCAGCAGGGACTCGCGGAGATCGTCGACGTCCAGTAGCTCGACTCAGGTCCGGGATGGCCTGGCCGCGCGCAGGCGCGGCCAGGCCGTACGTTTCCCATCACGGCGCGCCTGGGTAGGCATGCCGTGATGACCAACGGCGAGTGGAGGGGAAGCTGATGGCGGGGAGGAGCAAGTCGGTTGCGCGAACGGGGCTCGGGCTCCTCGTCGTCGCGGCGTCGGCGGTCGCGCTCAGCGCGTGCGGCGGCAGCTCGAGCTCGAGCAGCAGCTCGTCCTCGACCGACCCGATCGCGTCGGCCCTGCAGACCCCCGGCGTGCGCACGGTCATCCTCGCCAAGCAGCGCAACGACATCGAGATCAGCATCCCGCCGTGCCCGACGCCGGGCGCCGAGAAGTCGTCCACGGGCGGGCAGCCGTCGAGCGGTGTCGGCACCGCGTCGAAGACCGCGAACCCCCCCGCCGGCTCGACAACGATCGTCGTGCCGCGCGGGACGCTCGTCCAGACGGTCGCGGTCCCACCGTGCCCGCCCCCGCAGTCGGCCAGCTCGTCGAGCTCGTCCAGCAGCAGCTCGAGCAGCAGCAGCTCGAGCACCGCACCGGCCCAGCAGGCTGTGAGCACGATCCTCATGTCGGCGGGAGGCAGCACGCCGCAGGGCAACCCGGGCTCGGCCCAGAACCAGCTCGTGATCGCCGAGAACAGCAACCTCGAGCGGCTAGTCGTGCCGCCGTGCACTGTCGAGTCGAGCAGCTCGTCCAGCTCGAGCAGCTCCAGCAGCAGCTCGTCCAGCTCGAGCAGCTCGTCGTCGCAGCCGCAGACTCAGGGGCAGGTGCTGCCGTCCGACAGCAAGGCCGTGACCGCGCCGCCGTGCACCTTCTCGGCGTCCTCGTCGTCGTCCTCGTCATCGTCGTCCTCGTCGTCCTCGTCGAGCGGCTGATCCAGCCGCCGCCGGAGACGGCGAGGTGACCGAGCCCCCGGCACGGACGCCGGACACCCGCGACGAGGAGCTCCTGGGCGCGGAGTCGCCCCTGATCGCGTCGCTCGAGTCCGACGCGGCCAGGATCGAGCTCGTGGCGGCGGAGCTGGCGGAGGGCTTCGCCACCATGAGTCGCATCGGCCGGGCGGTGTCGGTGTTCGGCTCGGCCCGGACGCCGCCCGAGCACCCGGACTACGAGCTCGCCCGGCGCACGGCCAGGCTCCTGGGCGAGGCCGGCTACGCGGTCATCACCGGCGGAGGGCCCGGGGTGATGGAGGCGGCCAACCGCGGCGCGCGGGAGGCGGGCGCGCACTCGGTTGGCCTGAACATCGAGCTCCCCTTCGAGCAGGACGCCAACGACCAGGCCGACGTCACGCTCGAGTTCCACTACTTCTTCACCCGCAAGGTGATGTTCGTGCGCTACGCCGTCGGCTTCGTCGTGTTCCCCGGCGGCTTCGGCACGCTCGACGAGCTCTTCGAGGCGCTCACGCTGATCCAGACCGGCAAGGTCATCCACTTCCCGGTCGTGCTGGTGGGCGGAGACTGGTGGGCCGGCCTGGTCGACTGGATGCGCGAGCGGCTGCTTGGGACGGGCAAGATCGCCGCCGCGGACCTCGACCTGATCCGCGTCACCGACGACCCCCACGAGGTGGTGCGTGTCGTCTGCGCGGGCGCCGAGCGCCAGGGGCGCGCGGCGTGAGCGGAGGGCCGATCTGGACCCGGACGCTGTCGGACGGTGGGCAGGACGCGCTCGAGATCGCGCACGAGCTGGCGGAGTTCGTCGAGGCGGCCCGCAAGACGCTCGACGTCGCCGTCTACGACGTGCGACTCCCCTCTCCGGCGGGCGACGTCGTCGCGGACGCCATTCGCGGGGCCGCCGCGCGCGGGGTGCAGGTCCGGATCGCCTTCAACCACGAGGAGCGGCATCCCGTCCCGGTGCCGCCGCCTCCCAGGACCAACCCCGACCTGCTCGCCGCGCTGGGAGTCCCGCTGCGCCCGATCCCCGGCGAGCCGGACCTGATGCACCACAAGTACGTCGTGCGCGACGGCGAGTCGGTCTGGACCGGCTCGACCAACTGGACGCTCGACTCGTGGACGCGCGAGGAGAACGTGCTCGTGACGGTCCACTCACCCGCGGTGGCCGCGGCGTACGGGCACGACTTCGCTCAGCTCTGGAGGCGCGCGTCGGTGGAGGAGAGCGGCGACTTCGACACGCGCCCCGCCCCGGTCGGCGGGGCGAGCGTGCGGCCGTGGTTCTGCCCGGGTCGCGGAGCCGCCCTCGCCCAGCACATCGCGACCGCCATCGGGCGCGCACGGCGCCGCGTCAGGATCGCGTCCCCGGTGCTCACGTCGGGACCGATACTGGGGACCCTCGCCGAGCTGAGCGCCGACGGTCGGGTGGATCTCGCGGGCGTGCTGGACGCGACTCAGATCGAGCAGGTCTACGGCCAGTGGGCAGCGAACGAGCGCTCGCGCTGGAAGCTCGGGTTGCTCGGCGCGCTCCTCGGGCACGGCGGGTTCACGGGAAAGCGATCCACGCCGTATCGCCCCGGCAGCGTCCACGACTTCATGCACGCGAAGGTCACGGTGGTCGACGACGTGATGTTCGTCGGCAGCTTCAACCTGTCGCACTCGGGCGAGATGAACGCGGAGAACGTGCTCGAGATCGAGGACGCGCGCCTCGCCGACGAGATGGCCGGCTTCGTCGACAAGGTCCGCGCGCTCTACCCGCCGGCTCCGCTGCCGCGCGACTGAACAGGGGGTTAGGCCCCGTGTTCGGCTAGCCGGCCTTCCGCTTCGGGCCGCGCACGAGGCGCCGCGGCAGGCGTACCGGCGACAGCTTGTCCGCGACGCTTCCGGCGAACAGCCGCGGCTCGGCCTTCGCCACGAGCGCCGCGAGCTCTTCCCGCTCGCGCTCCGAGAGGTTGCTCGGCCGCCCGCGGCCCTCGCGCATCAGCCCGAGGAAGCGACGGCGCTCGTCCCGCGTGAGCTTGCGCACGTGAGCGTGCGCCAGCAGGATGATCTCGCCCAACGCCAGCAGCTTGAGCACGGGCAGCCGGCGGAGCCCAGGGATGCCTCGCATCAGCCCGCAGTACCCGGACCTAGTTGGCGATAAGCCCCATCCGGGCGCAACGGACCTCTCAAGGTTCAAGCGATCCGTGTCGATCACGGCGCAGGGGGCAGGACGCCCCTTCCCGCCGCGCGTTGCCGCCCGCGCGTGGCCTCACGCATGCCGCAAATCGCACCCGTACATACGACCGATCCCGCGCTCGATCCGAGCAGCCGCGCGCTGCTCGACCTGTCGCTGCGCCACGGGCTCTCCGACGCGGCGCTCGCCGACACGCTCGGCGTGGCCGCCGCCGACATCGAGGAGCTGCGCGCACGCGCCCTCGGCCAGCTCGCCCGTGCCTACGCCGAGGGCGACGCGTTCGCGCCGGCGCCGCCGCGCCGGCCCGAGGCTCCGAGGCAGAGCAGGGACGCCGCCGACTGGGTCTCGCGCGGCTCCCTCCGCGACGAGCCGCGCGCCTCCCGCTTCGACCTCCTGCTCCGCGTGCTCGCCGCCGGTTACCTCGCGATCCTGCTGATCGCGGTCGTGGCCTTCAAGGCGGCGTTCGTCGAGGCGATCACGACCGATCCGCTCCTCACGGGCTACGGGCTCGTGGTGTGCGCCTACATCGTCAGCCGCTTCCTGCTGAGCATGGTCTACCGCGGCGCGCCGGACCGCGGGCTCGAGCCGCACGTCGCGATCGTGATGCCGGCGCTGAACGAGGAGGAGGCGATCGCTGCCTCGCTGCGCTCGCTCCTGGCCTCCGACTATCCCGAGGGCAAGCTCGAGATCGTCGCCGTGAACGACGGCTCGACCGACGCGACCCTCACGGAGATGCGCGCCGTCGCCGCCGAGACCGGCCGCGTGCGCGTGATCGACTTCCCCGAGAACCGCGGCAAGCGCGCCGCGATGGCCGCCGGAATCGCGGCGACGAGCGCCGAGATCGTCGCCTTCGTCGACTCCGACAGCGCGCTCGAGCGAGACGCGCTGCGGCGGATCGTGCAGGGCTTCGCGGACCCGAAGGTGGGCGCGGTGTGCGGCCACGCGGAGGTCCAGAACCCGCGCGAATCCTGGATCACGCGCATGCAGGCGGTCCGCTACTTCGTGGCGTTCCGCGTGGTGAAGGCCGCCGAGTCGGTGTTCGGAGCCGTCACCTGCTGCTCGGGCTGCTTCTCCGCCTACCGCCGCGACGCGATCCTGCCGCGGCTCGAGTGGTGGGCCAACCAGTCGTTCCTCGGGGTGCCGTCGACGTTCGGCGACGACCGCTCGCTCACCAACTGCGTGCTGCGCGACTGGAGGGTCCGCTACGAGTCGCGGGCCGTCTCGCACACGATCGTGCCCGAGACGTTCCACAAGTTCATGCGCCAGCAGCTGCGCTGGAAGCGCTCGTGGACGCGCGAGTCGCTGATCGTCTCCGCCTTCATGTGGCGCAAGAACCCGTTCGCGGCGCTCGCGACGTACGTGGGGATCCTGCTCCCGCTCGTGGCCCCCGCGATCGCCGTGCGCACGGTGGTCTGGATGCCGCTGGTGGAGCACCAGGGGGCACCCGTCGTCTACATGCTCGGCGTCTACACGATGGCGCTCGCCTACGGGCTCTACTACGCGGTGCGCCACACCCGCTCCGACACGCTCTGGATCTTCGGCGTCGTCTTCTGCTTCTTCTACCTGGTCTTCCTGCTCTGGCAGACGTACTGGGCGATGTTCACGGCACGCACCGCGGAGTGGGGGACCCGCGCGGCCACGGCCGGCATGGGGGCGTCGCCATGACCCGGCTCGAGCTCCTCGTGCGCAGGCCGCTCGCGTTCGTGCTCCTCGCGCTGTCGTCCGTCCCGTTCCTGCTCGTCGTTCCGCAGATGGTCGAGTCGCGCCAGCTCTACGAGCGCCGTCACCAGAGCGGCCCGCTGCCCGCGCCGCTCGCGGAGCTGACGCCCGCGCAGCGGCTCCGCTTCCAGCCGCTGCCGCCGTACGCCCGCGCGGTCCCCGTGCTCGCCTACCACGGCATCGGCGCCGAGGGCGACGCGCGGAGCGTCCGCCGGCGGATCTTCGCCGAGCAGATGGCCGCCCTCCGGCACATGGGCTTCCAGACGATCTCGATCGCGCAGTACGCGCGCTTCCGGCGCGGCGACACGCGCGGGCTTCCCGCGCGGCCGCTCCTGATCACCTTCGACGGCGGGCGGCTGGACTCGTACCGCGGCGCCGACCGCGTGCTCGCCCGCAACGGCTTCCGCGCAACGATGTTCGTGGTCACGGGGGAGGTCGAGCGCGAGAACCCGACCCACCTCACCTGGCGCGAGCTGCACACGATGCGCGACTCGCGTCGCTGGGACGTGCAGCCCGAGACTCGCGACGGCCACGCCCGCGTCGCCTACGACAGCGCCGGGCACACAGCTCCGTTCTACTCGGTGCGCCGCTACACCACGAGCGACGGCCGCGAGAGCTTCGCCGACTACGAACGCCGCGTGACCACCGACGTGTTCGCCGTCAAGGACGACATGGAGGAGCACGGGTTCGAATCGGTCGCGCTGGCGGTGCCCTATGGCGACTACGGACAGCGCCAGCTCGGGAACACCGAGGTCGCGCTGTTCATGCGGGGCCTCCTGAGCCGTCAGTTCCCGGTCTGGTTCACCGACGACGAGCTGAACGCGCCGGACTACACGCGGCCGCGCGGCGAGCCCAAGCGCTTCGAGGTCAACTCCGCGATAACGACCGACCGCCTCTACATGTGGCTGCGCGACCACGCGCCGCACAGCCGCGGGGGCCGCAAATGATGCGCCGCCTCCTGCCGCTGCTCGTGCTGCTCGCGGCGCTGGGCGCCGCCGGCCCGGCGGCCGCGAAGTGCCCGAAGCCCGGCGCCCTCGAGTTCCAGCGCAAGCCGGGAAACACGTGGGGCAGGCTCTCGTGGCTGCCGCGCACCGGCACGCCGCGCAAGACGAGCTACCGGGTGCTGCGCAACGGCGCGGTGGTCGGCCAGACGCGCCGGACCTCGATGCGGGTGCGGGTGCGGATCGGCTCCAGGTACACGCTGGCCGTGCGGCCGGTGGACGGGCACGGCCGGGTCAAGCGCTGCTCCGCTCGCCTGCAGCGCACGATCAGGTACGTGATGCCGTCCGCGCCGGGCGCGCTCGGCGTCACGCCCGACGCCGGCGGCGCAACGGTCCGCCTGTCGTGGGAGCCCGCCCGGCGCGGCGACGCCCGCATCGTCGGCTACCGCGTGTTCCGCGACGGGGCCGTGTACGGGCAGGCGCCCGGCACGCACAGGGACATCCCGGTCAGCTCGATGCGCAGCTACACGTTCACCGTCGCCGCGGTCGACTCCGCGGGCAAGCTGAGCCCCGAGGCCGGCCCGGTGAAGGTCGCGACCGGCCACACGGCGCCGCCCGCGCCGACCGCGCTCCAGGCCCGCGACGTGTCTGACGCCGCCGTGACGCTGTCGTGGACGGCGAGCGTCCCGGGACGCGGTCGCGTGGTGGGCTATCGCGTCTACCGCGACGGCAGCCTCGTGCGCCAGGTGCAGGGCACGAGCTTCCGGCTCACGAACCTGGCCGCCGAGACGCGCCATTCGCTGAGCGTTGTGGCCGTCGACGGGCTCGGCTACGTGAGCGCTCCGAGCGCGCCGCTCGCCGTGACCACCGCCCGCCCGGTGCAGGCGACCGGCAAGGCGCACGCGTTCCTGCTCGCGTCAACCTTCCGCAGCTTCCAGGACTTCCAGGCGCACTACCGGCAGATCGACACGGTGCACCCGACGTACTTCGACTGCAACACCAGCTCGCAGCTCGTGGGCAAGGACGACCCACTGGTCACGCGCTGGGCGCAGCAGCGGGGGGTGAAGGTGCTCGCGCGCTTCAACTGCCAGCGCAGCGCGATGCTCGACGAGATCCTGCGCGAGCCCGGCCTGCGCGAGTACTGGCTGTCGGGCATCGCCGACACGGTCGAGCGCTATGGCTACGACGGCGCGAGCCTCGACTTCGAGACCGGCTACGCGAGCGACCGCGACGTCTACACGAGCTTCGTGACGGACCTCGCTCAGCGGCTGCACGACAACGGGCGCCTGCTGTCGGTGGCGGTCTCGCCGAAGACGAAGGACGTCGCCAACCACCCGCGCTCGACGTTCTTCGACTACGAGGGCCTCTCGCGCGCGGCTGACACGGTCTTCGTGATGACGTGGGGCTACCACTGGGCCACCTCGGGCCCGGGCCCGCAGGACGACATCGCCTGGACGCAGAAGGTCGTGAACTACACGGCGACGATGACCAACCGCAGCCGCTTCGTGGTCGGCATCCAGCTCTACGGCATGGACTGGCCCGACGGCGGCGGCCTCGACCACCCGGCGACCTCGTACGAGTACGCCGACGTGATGGCGCTCGCCGACCGCACGGGCGCGACGCCGGTGCGCGACGTCGACGGTGACGCAATGCACTTCTCCTACACGGAGGACGGGAGCCAGCACGAGGTCTGGTACCCCGACGCACGCACCGAGGGCGCGCGCGTCCGCCTCGCCCAGGACGCGGGTCTGGGCATCGGGTTCTGGCGTCTCGGCCGCGAGGACCAGCGCCTCTGGGACGATCCGCTCCTGGCGCCCTAGCGCTCGTCTTTTCGTTTCTCAGCGCTGGCGTTCTGCCCGTCAAGTGCGGCCGCGCCATGGCCGACAACAGAGGGGATGACTCCGTCCGGGCTGTTCGGGCGCCGCGCCGATCCGTACGCGGGTGCCGACTTCGAGCGCAGCACACGCGTGGGCGGCGCGCTCCTGATCGTCTCCGTCCTCTGCCTCGCGGGCCTGCTCCCGCTCGACCCGCCGACGGCTGCGCTGGGCGCCGCGGGGTGGGCGGTGGCCGGCCTGATCATGGCCCTCTGCCTGGCGAGCGCGGTGCGGCTCTTCCGCTCGCCCGAGCGCGTGACCTGGAACGAGATGTACCGGATGAGCTTCGGCGCCCTGGCCACGGTCGCGCTGCTCGAGTGGCTCGCCGGCGGGCACTCGACTCCCTACCACCAGTTCTACCTGCTGGCCGTGGTGTACGCGGCCGCCGTTCACCCCCCGCGCCGCGTGCTCGCGTTCCTCGTGGCGTTCGCGGTCGCGATCTCGCTGAGCGACGTGTACGACCCGTGGTCGGCGAGCCAGCTCGGCGAGACCGTGATGTACGTGCTCGTGGCGCTCGGCATCGGCGTGCTCTGCATGGTCGTGATGAGCGGCGTCAGGGAGCAGCGCGTCTCGCTCCAGAGCGAGGGCGACCAGGCGCGCCTGCTCGCCGACACCGACCCGCTGACCGGCCTGGCCAACCGCCGCAAGCTGATGCGCGACCTGGAGGAGGGTGCCGCGCGGCTCGACCCGGAGCGGCCGCTGCTCCTGGCGATGTTCGACCTCAACGGGTTCAAGGCGTACAACGACACCTTCGGGCATCCGGCCGGCGACACGCTGCTGCGGCGGCTCGCGCACGGCCTCGAGGTGGCGGCGACCGAGGCGGCCGCGGTGGCCTACCGGATCGGCGGCGACGAGTTCTGCGTGCTGGGGCCGGTACCCGAGAGCGAGTCCTACGCGCTCGTCGAGCGGGCCACGTGTGCGCTGTCCGACTCGGGCGAGGGCTTCGAGATCTCGGCGGCGCACGGCGCGGTGATGCTGCCGCGCGACGCGACCGACGCGACCGACGCGCTTCGCCTGGCCGACCAGCGGATGTACGCAGTCAAGGCGAAGAGCCGCAAGTCGGCTGGCCGCCAGACCACCGACGTGCTGCTCAGGGTCCTCGCCGAGCGCGACCCGCGCCTGGCGACCCACCTCGACGAGGTCACCGAGCTCGTCGCCGGGGTCTGCTCCCGCCTCGGGCTCCCCGACGAGGAGGTCGGCCCGATCCTCCAGGCGGCGTCGCTGCACGACGTCGGCAAGGCGGCGGTCCCGGAGGAGATCCTCGACAAGCCCGGGCCGCTGACGGACGAGGAGTGGGGCTTCATGCGCCGCCACACGCTGATCGGCGAGCGGATCCTCGGCGTCGCGCCCGCGCTCGCCGACGCGGCCAAGCTCGTCCGCTCGAGCCACGAGTCCTACGACGGCAGCGGCTACCCCGACGGGCTGCGCGGCGAGGCGATCCCGCTCGGCGCCCGCATCATCGCGATCTGCGACGCGTACGACGCCATGACCTCGACGCGTCCCTACCGGGCGGCGATGAGCAGCGAGGTTGCGCTCGCCGAGGTGCGCCGCTGCGCGGGCACCCAGTTCGACCCGGCGGTGGTCGAGGCATTTGCGGCGGAACTCAAGGCCGGTGCCGGAGCGACGCTGCCCAGTCGCTCCGCTTCCTGACCGGCCGTCAGCCTGCCGCCCGGAAGCGGGCAAAGTCGGGCGGGCGCTTTTGGGTGAACGCCTCGACGCCCTCACGCGCCTCGTCGGAGCCGACGAACTCGTGGAGGCCCGAGAACGCAAGCTGCCCGATGCCGGCCATGTGCTCGCTGTCGGCGTTGAACGACTGCTTGACGAACCGCAGGGCGGTGGGGGACAGGGCGAGGATCTCGTCGGCCCAGCGCCGGACCTCGGCGCGTAGCTCGCCCGCGGGCACGACGCGGTTCACCAGGCCCCAGCGCTCGGCGGTCTGAGCGTCGTACCGGCGGCAGAGCATCCAGATCTCGCGGGCACGCTTCTCGCCGACCACCCGCGCCAGGTAGGCGGTCCCGAAGCCCGCGTCGAACGAGCCGACCCGCGGGCCCGTCTGGCCGAAGACGGCCGTGTCGGCGGCGATCGTCAGGTCGCAGAGGACGTGGAGGACGTGGCCGCCGCCGATCGCGTAGCCGTTCACGGCGGCGATCACCGGCTTGGGCAGCTCCCTGATCAGCCGGTGCAGGGTCTCGACCTCGAACAGGCCGGATTCGGACGGGCCGTAGTCGCCGGTCTCGGCGCGCTGCTTCTGGTCGCCGCCCGTGCAGAACGCTCGCTCGCCCGCGCCGGTGAGGCAGACGGCGCCGACGTCGCCGCTCGCCCACGCCCGCTTGAGGCAGTGGATCAGCTCGTCGACCGTGCGCGCGCGGAACGCGTTCATGCGGTCGGGCCTGTCGATTGTGATCGTCGCCAGGCCGTCCTCGACCTCGTAGCGGACGTCGGTCAGCTCCTCCATTGCACCCTCCTGCGGGTTGTGCTCGTGCGTGCCGTGAGAGGATCGTCGCGTGTCTGGCCGTGTGGCGCTCGTTACCGGTGGCGGCGGGGGCATCGGCGGCGCCATCGCCGCCGAGCTCGCGACCGCGGGTTGCGCCGTGGCGGTCGCCGATAGCCGCCTCGACGCCGCCGTCGCCGTGGCGGAGCGCGTGGACGGCGCGGTGCCGGTGGAGCTCGACGTGACGAGTCGCGACGCCGTCGTGCGCGGGGTGGCGAGCGCGGTGGAGGCGCTCGGGCCGGTGGAGGTCCTGGTCAACGCGGCCGGGTGGGACGAGCTGCGGCCGTTCCTCGAGACGGAGGAGGGCTTCTGGGACCGGGTCATCGCGATCAACTTCAAGGGCTGCCTGCACACGACGCACGCGGTCCTGCCCGGCATGGTCGAGCGCGGCTTCGGCAGGGTCGTGAACATCGCATCGGACGCCGGCCGGGTGGGATCGTCGCTCGAGAGCGTGTACGCGGGCGCGAAGGGCGGCGTGATCGCGTTCACGAAGACGATCGCCCGCGAGGTGGCCACGAAGGGGGTCACCGCCAACTGCGTGTGCCCGGGCCCCACACGCACGCCGATGCTCGAGGGGATGACCGCCGAGGGCGGCCAGAAGCTCGTCGACGCCCTGATCCGCGCCGTCCCGATGAAAAGGCTCGGCGAGCCCGAGGACGTGGCCGCGGCGGTCGCCTACCTCGCCTCGGACCGGGCCGGCTTCGTCACGGGCCAGACGCTGTCGGTCAGCGGCGGCCTGACTATGGCCTGACCGCGTAGCGGACGAGCTTCGTGGCGACATTCCCCGCGCGATCGCGCGCGGTCACTCGGAACGTCTTCGGGCCGGGCCTGCGGGTGTCGATCGCGCGGCCCGGGCGGACGGCGGCGGCGCAGGCCGCCACCGGCCCCGAGTCGTCCCGGCAGGAGAAGCGCGCGAGCACCTTCGCGCCCTTGCGGTAGCGCGCCCCCGCCCGCGGCGCCGTGACGGCGATCGTCGGGCGCGGCCGCGCTCATGCCATCGTGAGGCCGCCGCTGACCGACAGCGTCTGGCCCGTGATGTAGCCGGCCGCGTCGGAGGCGAAGAACGCGACGGCCGCCGCCACGTCCCCGGGCGTGGCGAGCCGCTTCATCGGCACGGCGCGGGTCATGCCGCCGAGCACCTTGTCGGCGTCCTGGCCGGAGCTGTCGGCGAACTTCCGCAGCGCGGGGGTGTCGGTCGGGCCGGGGCACACCGTGTTGGCGGTGACGCCGCTGGTCGCCACCTCGCGGGCGAGGGTCTTGGTGAAGGCGATGACGCCGCCCTTGGCCCCGGAGTAGACGGCCTCGAGGGACGAACCGACGCGACCCGCGTCGGAGCCGATGTTGACCACGCGGCCGAAGCCGCGCTCGACCATGCCGGGCACGACCGCCTGTACCACGCGCAGCTGGCCCTTGAAGTTGATGTCGAGGACCCGGTCCCAGAACTCCTCCGTGGTCTTCACGAACGGCATGAAGTCGTCCCAGCCCGCGTTGTTGACCGCGACCTCGATCGGGCCGAGCTCCTGCGTCACCGTCGTGACCGCGGCCTGCACCGAGGCGGTGTCGGTGACGTCGGCCCGCACCGCCAGTGCCACGCCGCCCGCCGCGGTGATCGTCGTCGCCGTGGCCTGGGCGGCCGCCAGGTTCAGGTCGACCACGGCCACCTTGAAGCCGTGCTCGCCCAGGGTGGTGGCGATGCCCTGGCCGATGCCCTGGGCGCCGCCGGTCACGAACGCCGTGCGGTTGGTCATGGAACTCCCTCGCGGTTGGGATCGGTCATGCGTCCTCCCGGAGTGCTCGGTGCAGCTCGTCGCGATGCTCCGGCGCG
>DATENL010000104.1:0-3555 GCA_035275105.1 Thermoleophilaceae bacterium | reverse complement strand
AGCTCCAGGCGCCCGCGCCCCGCCACGAGCGCGCGCCCGACCTCCGCCGCCGCCTCGTCACGATCACCTGGGTGGGCGACATGTCGCTGTCCGCGGACCTCGGCCTGCCGCCGCTCGACGACGGCGGCCCGTTGAAGGCCGTGCGCCGCCAACTGGTCGACAGCGACCTCACGCTGGGCAACCTCGAGGGCACGCTCGGCTCCGGCGGGGGATCGAAGTGCGGAAGGGACTCGGAGGACTGCTTCGCGTTCCAGGCGCCGGCCAGGTACGCGTCGATGTACGCCGACGCGGGCTTCGACGTGCTCAACGTCGCGAACAACCACGCCGCCGACTACGGGCCCCGCGGCGCCGCCAAGACCCTGGCCGCCCTCTACCGCACCGGGATCGGCCACGCGGGGTCGCCGGGCCACGTCGAGCTGCTCACGGTGCGCGGCGTGAGGGTGGCGCTGCTCGGGTTCGCGCCCTATCCGTGGGCGGCCTCGCTCCGCGACGTCCCGGCCGCCGCGGACCTGGTGCGCCGCGCCGACCGCGAGGCCGACGTGGTGGTGGCGATGATGCACGCCGGAGCCGAGGGCGCCGACCAGGTGAGCACCCCGAGCGGGAGGGAGTCCGCCTTCGGCGAGGACCGCGGCAACACGCGCCGGTTCGCGCACGCCGCCGTCGATGCCGGCGCCGACCTCGTGATCGGATCGGGACCGCACGTCGTGCGCGGGGTGGAGCGCTACCGGGACCGCCTGATCGCCTACTCGCTCGGCAACTTCCTCGGCTTCAACACCTTCGGGCGCGGCGGGGTCCTGTCGCTCAGCGGGATCCTGCGCGTGCGCCTCGACGGGACCGGCGCCACCCGCGGCGCGCGCTGGACATCCGTCCGGCTGGTCGGCGCCGGCACGCCGGAGGTCGACCCGAGCCACGAGAGCGCGAAGCTGGTCACCCAGGTCTCGCGCGAGGACTTCGGCCCGCGGGCGATGCGGGTCGAGGACGGCACGCGGCTCGTGCCGGTCAGCGGCGGCTGAGGGGCACCTGCGCCGGCGTCACGCTCGCCTTGGTACGTTCGCGCCGATGGGTGGGAGGACAGGACCGCGGCTGGCGCTGGCGCTCGCGCTCATAGCCGCCGCCACGGCGACGGCGACGGCCGGCGCCAACTCCCCCGGCTCGACCGACGAGCTGCGGCTGACGACGCGAAAGCCGGGCGCGTCGACCGGGGTCTTCGCCACGGAGATCTTCAACGCGCGCTACAAGAACGGCCAGCTCAAGCCGCTGCGCCGCTCGCTCATCGGCTTCCCGAAGGGCACGCGCTTCGACGCGCTGGGCTGGTACACGTGCAGGGCGACCGACGCCGAGCTCAAGTCCGAGGGCATGTCGGCCTGTCCCGAGAAGTCGAAGATCGGCCACGGCCACGCCGAGACGGAGTCGAGCGGGGCGCCGTTCCAGGTCGGCCCGGTCGGGGCCGACGTGACCGTGTACGGGACGCCGACGGGCTCGCTGCTCGTCTTCAGCCAGGGCGACGCCTACCTGTCCCACTCGCGCGTGATCGCCGACGGCCGCTTCCAGCGCACCCGGCCGCCCGCGAACTGCGTGGTCGTGACCGATACCCCGCCGTGCGAGAACGGCGAGTTCGTCGCGCGGTCGCTGACCGTGGACATCCCGGCCCACCAGCGACGGGTAAAGGGGCGGCTCCACCGGCTGATCACCACGCCGCGGCACTGCACGCGGTCCGGCCGCTGGTGGTTCTTCGACAAGCACACCTTCGCGGACGGTTCGTTCGACAAGTTCGTCAACCGCCCGCGCTGCGAATAGCCCCAGAGCGCTTTACAGGACTTGACCATCCTGTTTAGGATGCGCGCATGACTGAGCCGCGCGTCCGCCAGGACATCCAAACCCTCATCGACCAGAACCCCCGCGTCATCGACGACTACGCACGCGGGGTCCACGCCATGCGCCAGCTCGACCCCGGCTCCGGCGAGCCGCAGGACCCGCTCAGCTGGCGCTATCAGGCGGCGATCCACGGCTTCCCCGGCGTCGACTCGACCGACGACCCGCGCCTGTTCGGCACCTGCCGCCACTTCAGCTGGTACTTCCTCGCCTGGCACAGGCTCTACCTGTTCTTCTTCGAGCGCGTCGTTCAGTTCCACGTCCAGGACCCCACCTGGTCGCTGCCCTACTGGGACTACACGAAGACCGCCGACGGCTCGTCACGCGTCCTGCCCGAGCCGTTCCGCTCGCCGCGTACGAACAACCCGCTGTTCACCGATCAGCGCCGCGTGTCGATCAACCGCGAGACCAGCCCGGTCCCGCTTCCGTTCCCGCAGTGCGACGCGCGCCCGGCGCTGGTCGAGTCGAGCTTCACCGGCGACCCGGCCGACGCGAGCAGCACCTTCGGCGGCGGGATCGTCGACGACCTGGTGGCCACGGCCGACGCCGCCGGCGCGCTCGAGAACGTCCCCCACGGCGCGGTCCACATGCTGGTGGGCGGCACGAACCCGTTCGGCTGGATGTCGAGCTTCGACACCGCCGGCCTCGACCCGATCTTCTGGCTGCACCACTGCAACCTCGACCGCCTGTGGGACGTCTGGATCGGGATGTGGGGCGCCGACGCGCTGCCGCTCGACGACGCGTTCCTCCTGCACGAGTTCGAGTTCTTCGACAGCGACGGCACTCGCGCGACCAAGAGGATCGGGGATATCCTCGTCAGCAAGGAGCTTGGCTATGTGTACGAGTCGACCGACCCGCCCGACGGCACCCCGGTCCCCACGCGCCGAGCGGTCGCCCCGGAGGGAGCGCGCGTGGCCGAGCCGGAGCTAGTCGCGGCCACCGGCGGCGTCGACTTCTCGCGCCGCTCGACCGTCGCCGTCAAGGCGGACGCGAGCGCGCGGCGCGCCGTCGAGCGCAAGCCCGAGCAGTGGTACCTGAGGGTCGAGAACGTGACGGGCGAGAGCCCCGGCGCGGCGGCCTACGACGTGTACCTCGACGTGCCCGACGACAGCTCGCCCGGGCAGCACCCGCAGCACCGCGTCGGGAGCGTGTCGAGCTTCGGCGTCCCCGAGGCGACCCGGCGCGGCTCCGAGCACGCGGGCGCCGGGGTGACGCACGTCTTCGACATCACCAACGTCGTGGACGAGCTCGGCAACTGGGACCCCGCCGCCGCGCGGGTCACGGTCCAGCCGGTCGACGAGACCGGCGAGGTCCAGGATGGCGGCGACGTCCGCGCCGGCCGCATCAGCATCTACGCCGGCTGAGGCGCTCGCCGCCGTCTGGCGGGAGCGCCTGTTCCGCCACCCCGAGTGGTGGCTCACGGCCGCGTCGCTCGCCGCCTGGGCGGCGCTGGGCGCGATGCTTGTCCGGCATCCGGGCGTGGAGCTGGCCGGGTGGACCGCGATGGCCGTCGCGATGATGCTGCCGCTCGCGCGCCCGCAGGCGCGCTGGCTGGCGTTCCGCTCCCTGCCGCGCCACCGCCACCGGTCGGTGGCCGTGTTCGCGGCTGCGTACGTCGCCGTGTGGGTGGCGACGGGGGCGCTCGCCCTCGCCGCGCTGGCGCCCGTTCGCGGCGAGGCGCTG
>DATENL010000103.1:0-3490 GCA_035275105.1 Thermoleophilaceae bacterium | reverse complement strand
AGCTCGGCGTCGAGCCGCGGCGACTCGCAGCCGGCGGCGCCGAGCCGCGCCGCGGCGGCCGCCACCACCTCGCGCACCGTCCGCACGGCGGTGGCCATCAGCCCTCGACGAGCGAGCCCGACTCGAGCTTCTGGCGCTTCTCCTCGGCCTCGAGCGCGGCGGTGAACTCGTCCAGGTCCCCGGCGAGGATGCCGGGCAGGTTCCCGCGCGTGACCTTGACCCGGTGGTCGGTGACCCGATCCTGCGGGAAGTTGTAGGTGCGGATCTTCTCCGACCGCTCCCCGGTGCCCACCTGCGACCGGCGCTCGGCCGACAGCTCCGCCTGCTGGGCCGCGAGCTCCTGGTCGTAGAGGCGGGCGCGGAGGACGCGCATCGCCTTCTCGCGGTTCTGGAGCTGCGACTTCTCGTCCTGCATCGAGACCACGAGCCCGGTCGGCTTGTGCGTGATCCGCACGGCGGAGTCGGTGGTGTTGACCGACTGGCCGCCCGGCCCCGACGACCGGTAGACGTCGATCTGGAGGTCGTTCGGGTCGACCTGCACCTCCACCTCCTCGGCCTCCGGCAGCACCGCCACCGTGGCCGTCGACGTGTGGATCCGACCCTGCGACTCGGTCTCGGGCACGCGCTGGACACGATGGGTGCCGCCCTCGAACTTGAAGACGCTGTAGGCGCCGCGGCCGCGGATCGCGAACGTGTAGTCGCCGTCGGCGATCGACAGCGGCTCGTGCTTGAGGCCGCGCCGCTCCGCGTAGCGGGTGAGCATCCGGTACACGTCGCCGGCGAACAGCCCCGCCTCCTCCCCGCCCGTGCCCGCGCGCACCTCGACGATCACGTCCTTCTCGTCGTTTGGGTCGGGCTCGACCATCGCCAGCCGGATCTCCTCCTCGAGCTCGCCGAGGCGCTCCTCCGACGTCCTGAGCAGGTCGCGCAGCTCGGCGTCGTCGCCGTCGCTCAGGAGCTCGCGCGCGCCGGCCGCGTCGTCGGCCGCGCGGCGGTACTCGGTCGCGAGCGCGTGCGCGGACTCGAGCCCGCGGTAGGCGCGTCCGACCTCGGCGTAGCGCTCGCGGTCGCCGATCACCTCGGGATCGGTCATCTGCTTCGAGAGCTCCTCGAAGCGCTCCTCGATCTGCTCGACCAGCCGCTCGATCATGCGATCGAGGGTAATGGCTGGCTAGGCGGCCGGTCGCCTAAGCGACGACCTCCATGCCGACCCGGTCCTCCTCGCTCGCCTGCTCCGGGTTCTCGACCGCGAGCACGGCCTGGAGCGCGACGATCGCGACCTCGAGCTGCGTGTGGTCGGGCTGCCGCGTGGTGAGCTTCTGGAGCTGCATGCCGGGCCACATCAGGATCTGCGCCCAGCGCTTGTCGCGGTTCTTGCCGAACAGCTTGATCAGCTCGAAGGCGAGCCCGGCGACCAGCGGGATCCCGAGCACGCGCGACGGGAAGAGGATGTACCAGGCGGGGGTCCCGAGCGGCGCGAAGACGACGATCGCCACCACCATCACGATCAGCAGGAAGCTGGTGCCGCAGCGCGGGTGGAGCCGCGAGAACTGCTGCGCATTCTGAGGCGTGAGCGGCAGGCCGGCCTCGTAGCAGGAGATCGTCTTGTGCTCCGCACCGTGGTACTCGAACACGCGCTGGAGCTCCTTCATCCGCGAGATCAGCCACAGGTACAGGAGGAAGATCCCGATCCGGATCAGCTTCTCGACCAGGACGAAGACGAACGCCGGCTGAAGCTGTGGCTTGAGCAGGCTGGCGATGCCGACCGGAACGAGGAAAAACAGGCCGATCGCGAACGTGACCGAGACGATGACGGTGCCGATCCAGGCGCCCCGGCCGAGCTCCTCGTCGCTGCCCTCCTCCACCTGCGCGCTCGCGGAGATCCCGAGCGCCTTGAAGCCGATCTTCAGCGACTCGGCCAGCGCGACCACGCCGCGCACGATCGGCAGCCGCAGCAGCCGGTGGCGGCGCACCCAGGAGACGAGCGGCTCGGAGGTGACCTCGATCTCGCCGCGGGGAACCTCGCCGCGCGGCATGACCCGGCCGTCGGCCACCTGGTCGGGCGCCGGCTTGCGGACCGCGACCGCCCACGTGGAGACGCCGCGCATCATCACGCCCTCGAGCACGGCCTGGCCCCCGATCGGAGCGTCGCGACGGCTCTGGAGGCCCTCCTCGTCCCGGCGAGTCTGGACGGCTTCGTCGCTCATGCCGTCATGCTATCGGCGCAGCCGGGGCGACCCGTGAGCCTCACCGAGGCGAGTCGCCGGCCGCCAGGCAGTCGGAGCTGAACGAGTTGTCCTTCTCGTTGTTCTCGATCACCGTCTCCTCCGAGTCGGCGATCGCGAGCACGTGGAGGCACGGCGGCCCGTTGAACTCCACGAACACCTTCTGGCCGGCCTCCAGCCGTTCGATCGTGCGCTCGTCCACGAGCGCGCCGTCGATCGTGAGCGTGACCGTGAAGTTCTCGGCGAGCGCCTTGCCCTTGTTCTTGACGGTCACGATGTAGCTCGGGGCCCCGTCCGACGTGATTGCCACCGCCGGGATGATCAGGTTGGGCAGGTCGCCCTCCTGGACGCACTCCGCCGACGTGCGCTTGGCGCGCTTGATGATGTCGCCGTCCGCGTCGTACCAGCGGTAGCGAACGACCATCCGGTACGAGGTGCCCCGGGCGAGCCTCTTGACGGTCTGCGAGTAGGCGTAGCGCGTGACGCCCTTGCGCGAGCGGTGCCAGGTCTCCAGGGCGTCCAGCCCCTCGACCCGCTGCGCGCTGCGCCCGGGCTTCTGCGCCACGAGCTCGAACCGCACGGCCATCCGCTTCGTGCCGGACACCTCGTGCATCCAGGCCTTGAACGTGGCCTGGCGATCGCGCGCCTCGGCGCCGGTCTGGCAGCTCTTGAGATGCACGGCCGCCGACCCCCTCGCGGACGCGGCGGCGGGCACCGCGAGCGAGGCGGCGATCAGGATGGCGACTGGGAGGCGAATGCGCATGGCCCTACGACAACAGGCCCGTAAGGGTGGAGTTTCGGGCGTTAGCGGCGCTTGGCGCCGGCTCGCGCCTGACGGCGCTTGAAGCGCTCCACCCGGCCGCCGGTGTCGACCAGCTTCTGGCGACCCGTGTAGAACGGGTGGCAGTTCGAGCAGATCTCCACGTGGAGCTCGGGCTTGGTCGAGCGGGTCGTGAACTCGTTGCCGCAGGTGCAGCGAACGTGGGCCTCGACGTACTCGGGATGGATGTCGGTCTTCATCTCCCGATCAAGTCTAGAGAGCGGCGTCCACGCCGAACACCGCTCGCAGGCGCGCCCGGACGCGCGTCCACCACGAGCGCAGGCCGCCGGCGCGCCGCGGCGTCGTGGGCTGCGAGACGCGCACCAGCGCCACCCACTCGTCGAGCGGCAGCGTGCCCGCGATCAGCCGCGCCAGCGCGGAGGTGATCGGCGCGGAGATCCCGGCGCGCTCGATCGCGCGCGCCAGCAGCGAGACGGTCTCGAGC
>DATENL010000102.1:0-7250 GCA_035275105.1 Thermoleophilaceae bacterium | reverse complement strand
GAAGAACTCGTCGAGCTCGGTGTCGGGCGACGACAGGTTGGCCATCACGGGCGCGAGGTAGCGGAAGAACGGCGCCAGGCTCAGGATCGCCTCGTTCACGTCGGCGCCGCGGCCCGCGAACGCCTCGCCGAACCCGTTCAGCGCGTCCTGCGAGTTCTGGCGCGTCTTGTCGTCGAAGGTGTTGAGCAGGTCGTCAAACTCGACCGGCGCGGCTGCGCTCTTCAGCGGGATCGTGTCGCCGTCGCGGAACGCCGTGTCGCTCTTGCCGGGCGTCAGCTCGATGTACTTGAGGCCGAGCGCCGAGCGCGGCCGCACGATCACCGTCGTGTCGTTGGGCAGCGGCTGCGAGCTCTTGTCGAGCTTCATCCGGACGACGGCGATCGAGCGCGGCCGGCCGTTGAACGTCTTCGAGCCCGTGCCGAGCTTGTCGATCACGCCGACCCGGAAGCCGCCGATGCGCACCTCGTTCCCCGGCACCAGGTTGGCCCCGCCCGGGAGCTCGGCGCGCAGGTTGTACGTCGGCACGAACGGCAGGCCGCTGTTCGCGTTGTACGCGAGGAAGACGCTGACGATCACGATCAGCGTCGTGACCGCTCCGACCAGGACCGGGCTCGCGACGATCGAGGCTGTTCCGCGGCCGCGCGTCATGGGCTCAGGAGGAAGTCGAGCATCTGGTCAGGGGCAGCCCCGCGCGGGAGGCCCGGAACGTTGGGGAGCTTCGAGTCCTTGGGCGGGGGCAGGCCGCGCTGGAGGCGGTCGACCAGCTCCTGGACCGCCGGCGGGAGCACGACCTGCGGCTTGGACGGGTCGACCTGCCCGGGCAGCGGCAGCGCGCGCGGCTGGCCGGCGCCGCGGCGCTCGCCGAGCTTGGAGGGCTTGGTCGGCTTGAGCTTGGTGCCCCTGGCCGCGACCTTCTGGGCGCCGGTGAGCTTGCCGCCATCGGGGTCGGTCGGGTCCGGGTCCGTGATGCCCGGCTGGAACGGGCCGAGGTACGAGTTGCACTTCCTGCGGATGGCGGCCTGGTCCTCGCTGCCGCCCATCTCGGGACCGCGCAGGTCGTTCTGGATGTTCGAGCAGTCCGGGATCTGGTACGCCGCGACGCGCAGCAGGTGGCTGAGGCTGTCGAACTCGTTGACCGCGAGGGTCTGCCAGAAGATGTAGTTGAGGAGGGACTCCATCGCGGTGAAGCCCTTGCGCTTACCGCCCTGCTTCGCGTTCGAGTTGTTGTCGGGCGACGGCGGGGCGGTGGCGGCCGCGCGCGGGTCGTTGTCCGGGTGGCGCTTCGGGTCGTCCGAGGTCTGGAGGAGCTGGCGCAGCGGCTTCGCGAGGCCCGGGGCGCTCTTGGCGACCTGCTCGAGCGCGGCGATCTCCTCGGCCGAGTGCCTGAACGCGCGGCTGCCCACGTCGGCGGTCCGGCCGAGCGAGCGGAAGGCCGGGCGCGACGCGTCGGCGAACGGTCCGAGGCGCGTGAAGAACTCGGTGAGGCTGGGCGCGGCGCGCTGGAGGTCACGCAGCAGCGGCGTCTGGGCGTCGGCCAGCTCGCCGAGCCTGACCATCGTCGGCCGCAGCTCGTCGAGGAAGCGCGGCAGGCGGTGGAAGCCGGCGGAGATCGCGTCGGCGTGCCCGGCCGAGATCTCGGCCGTCTCCCCGGTCTCCTTGATCCAACGCGCGACCTCGGTCTTCTTCTCGTCGAGCGCGGCGACGACCGTGTCGGAGTCCTTGATGAAGTTCTGGATGATCTCCGCCTGGTCGCCCAGGATCTTCAGCGTCTTCTGGGTCTCGCGGAGGCCCGGGTGGGCGCGGCGCAGCACCTCGGCGAGGTCCTCCGGCCGCCCGGCCAGGCCGGTGCCGAGCTCGGCGATGATCAGGCGCAGGCGCTCGCGGTAGGGGCGGCGCAGGACGTTGTTGACGAGGTCGGTCGGGATCGTCGACTGGTTGCGGGTGACCGGGATCTTGGCGCCCGACTTGAGCTCCTTCCTGGCCCTGCCGGGCTGGCAGTCGACGTAGTACTCGCCGATCAGCGACTGCTGACGGATCGCGCACCGCGCATCGGCGCGGAACGACCGGAAGCCCGGCTCGGTGATCGTCGCCTCGACGATCGCGCAGGTGCGCGGCGGGCCGCCCGTGTTCCGGTTCTGGCACTCGGGGCCCTTCGAGAGCTTGAAAGTGTCCGTGCTGCCGGCGATGACGCCGCCGACGCGGAGGTCGCCGCCCTTCGTGAGGCCGAACGCGTTGTCGAAGGCGATCTTGAACTTCGTGCCCTTCGTGGCCTCGCCGCCGGCGCCGCCGAGCACCACCGCGGCGACTACCGCCAGCACCAGCACGCCCGCGGTGACCATGCGGCGGATCACGGGATGTTCCCCGCGGCGCGGGCCGACTCGGTGCAGTCGAGCTTGTCCCTGAGCTCAGCCGACGGCACGTTGGACTTGTCCTGGGCCACGATGTCCGCGCCGCCCGGGCAGCGGCGGAACTGGCCGTAGCGCGCGATCTTGGTGAGCGCGGCGCCACGCTCGGGCAGGTCGATGAACACCGGCACGGCCGGGTTGGAGAGGTCGAAGGCGTTGAGGATCGTGTACACGCGCGAGAAGCCGCCCTCGGCGTCCACCGGGCCGGTCGTGGAGAAGTCGTCGAACCAGCCGAAGAGCTCAGGCGTGTACGGGCGGCCGAAGGCGATGACCGGGGCGGCGGCCCGGAGCGCGTCGGCCGTCTCGGGAATCGCGCCCCGCGTCTTGCCCACGCTCACCGTCTTGGTGCCGAAGTTGACCTTGCGCTTCTTGTTGTCGAGGGCGGCCGAGGCGAGCGGCGGGAACGTCTCGATCAGGTCGAGCAGGTCGTTGTCCGGGCCCGGCTGCCCCACCGTGCGGGCGAGGTCGCGGACCGTCGGGCGGGCGTCGCGCGCCACCGCGCGCAGCTGGGGGAGGAACTTCTGGAGCTTCTTCGCCACCGGCTTCGACGCGTTCACCAGCGGGTCGACGTCGTCGAGCGCGGCGCGCAGGTTCACGAAGGTGCTGTTGGCCTGGCGCATGAAGTCCGGCAGGCGCGCGATCGCCTCCATCAGCGCGACCCGCTGACTGCCGAGGGCGCGGAAGGTGATGTTGGCGTTCGTGATCAGGTCGGTCAGCTCGGTGCGCTTCGCGGCGATGGCGGTCACGAGCTTCGAGCTGTCCTGGAGGAAGCGCGCCAGGAGCGGGTTGTCGCGGTTGAGCTCGCCGAACACGCGGCTCGACGTGGACAGCGCCGGGTTGAGGTAGCGGAAGGCCTCGCGCTGCTGCGTGGTCTTGCCCTTGAACTGCGCCGCGGAGTTGCGGAAGAACGCCTTGACCGCGGTGCGCGTCGGCGGGTCGAGGGTGTTGAAGAGCTGGTCGAGGTCGACGGCCGTCGTCGTCTTGGTGATCGGGATCCGGCCGCCGTCGGGGATGTCGCGCGGCTTCTTCCCGTCCTTGCGTCCGGGCGGGAGCTCGAGCTCGACGTAACGGTTCGCGATGCCCGACTGGGACGCCTGGCGGATGACCGCCTGGGTGCCCTCGGGGATCGGCTTGAAGTCGTCCTTGATCGAGAGCTTGACCTCGGCCTGGCCCTCGTCGGTGATTCGGATGTCGCCGACGGAACCGACCGACGTGCCGCCGATCTCGACCTGGTTGCCGTTGACGAGCTGCGACGCGTTCTGGAAGCGCGCCTTCACGGAGTAGCTTCCGCCACCGCCGAAGAGGAGGATCGCGACGATCACGATCGCGGCAACGACGGCACCGACCGCCGCAACGCGCCCCGCAACGCTCACTGATCGCATCCCGTGCCCAGTTCTCCTCCCCGAGCCGAAGGACCTGCCATGACAATGGCCACGCCTGGGCTCAAGGCGCGGAATCTACAGGTTGGCGGTGTCGTCTGCGCTGCTTTTCGTTGCGCAGGGCGTAATACGTGTTAAGGCAGATTTAAGGTTTTGCGGGGATTTATTCCGGCTCGGGGGCCTCTTGCCCCGGCCAGGACCCCGTGATGCCCGCGAAGGCGCGCCGCGACTGGTGGTCCATGGCCGCGCGCGTTGCGCGGAAGACCGCCCCCTCGAGGGCGGCGGCGACCAGGATCTTGGCGAAGCTGGCCTCCCGGTGCTCGGACTCCGGCGGCTCCTGGTCGTCGATCACGCCCCAGACCGCCTCGAAGACCTGCTTGCCGAGGAAGCCGGCGATGAGCCCGCCGACGACGCTGAATGGGATGAAGAGCAACTTCATGCCACAAAACGTATACCCCGCGCAAAGTTGGGTAACCCGTCCCCCATGGCAGATCAGAGAAATTCACCGGAGGGCCCGACCGACCTCAGCGGCGGATCGTGGCGCGACACGCTCAAGCGAACCGTCAGCGAGTTCAAGGAGGACAACCTCACGGACTGGGCCGCCGCCCTGACGTACTACGGGATCCTCGCGATCTTCCCGGCGCTCCTGGCGCTCGTGTCGGTCCTCGGGCTGATCGGGCCCTCGGCTACGCAGCCGCTCGTCGACAACCTCAAGACGGTCGCGCCCGGCCCGGCGTCGGAGATCTTCACGAGCGCGATCACCAACCTCCAGAAGAGCCAGGGCGCGGCGGGCGTCCTGTTCGTCGTCGGCGTCGCCGGCGCGCTCTGGTCGGCCTCCGGATACGTCGCGGCGTTCATGCGCGCGTCGAACGCGATCTACGACGTCGAGGAGGGGCGGCCCGTGTGGAAGGCCATCCCGACGCGGGTCGGCGTCACGCTGGTGCTCCTGGTGCTGCTGGCCGTCACCGCGATCGCGGTGACGCTGTCGGGCGGGCTCGCCGAGCAGGCGGGCAAGCTCGTCGGCCTCGACTCGGCGGCCGTCGACGTCTGGAACATCGCCAAGTGGCCGGTGCTGCTGCTCGTGGTCAGCTTCATGTTCGCGTTCCTGTACTGGGCCGCGCCGAACGTGAAGCAGCCCGGGTTCAGGTGGGTCTCGCCGGGCGGGATCCTCGCCGTGGTCATCTGGATCGTCGCGTCCGCGGCGTTCGCGTTCTACGTGGCGAACTTCGGCTCGTACAACAAGACCTACGGCGCGCTCGGCGGAATCATCACCTTCCTCGTGTGGCTGTGGATCTCGAACATCGCCGTCCTGCTTGGCGCCGAGTTCAACGCCGAGCTCGAACGCGGGCGCAGGATCGAGGAGGGCATGCCCGCCGAGCGTGAGCCGTTCGTCGAACCGCGCGATACTCGCAAGATGAGCGACGACGGCAGGCGCGAGGTCGAGGCGAGTTCCCAGACGACGCGCACCGAGTAGCCCGACCGACCTGCGCGCCCGCTCGTGGTGGGGCGTGCTCAAGCGTACGGTCTCCGAGTTCCAGTCCGACAACCTGAGCGACTGGGCAGCCGCACTGACGTATTACTCGGTGCTGGCCCTGTTCCCGATGCTGATCGTGCTGGTCGCGCTGCTCGGGATCGTGGGACAGGACCAGACGGTCACCACGCTGATCGGCTCGCTGCAGGAGGCGGGCCTCGGCAAGGTCGCGAAGAGCATCAGGGACCCGCTCCAGCAGGTGATCGACCACAAGGGCGGCGCCGGCGCGCTGCTCGGGTTCGGCCTGCTCGTCTCGCTCTGGTCGGCGTCCGGCTACGTCGGCGCCTTCATGCGCGCCGCCAACGCGATCTACGACGTGCAGGAGGGCCGGTCGTTCTGGAAGCGCCGGCCGATGCAGGTGGTGATGACGCTCGGCATGGTCCTGCTCCTGGCGCTGGTGCTGGTGGCGCTCGTGCTGACCGGCTCGCTCGCGGTGGCGATCGGCGATGCGATCGGGGTCGGGCGGAGCGCTGTCGACGTCTGGAAGGTGGCGAAGTGGCCGGTCCTAGCGCTCGTGGTGATGACGATGTTCGCGCTCCTCTACTACGTGGCGCCGAACGTCAGGCAGCCGAGGTTCCGCTGGGTGACGCCGGGCGGGGTGCTCGCGGTGCTGCTGTGGGTGGCCGCGTCGGCCGGCTTCGGGATCTACCTCTCGAACCTCGGCTCGTACGACCGCACGTACGGCGCGCTGGCGAGCGTGATCGTCTTCCTCGTGTGGCTGTGGATCACGAACCTCGCGCTGCTCCTGGGCGCGGAGTTCGACGCGGAGCTGGAGCGCGAGCGCGAGCTGGCCGCCGGGCTTCCGGCGGAGGAGCGGATCCAGCTGCCGCCGCGCGAGCCGGCGACCTAAGCTTCACCCGGGCCCGGGTGATGGAATTGGCAGACAGCGGGGCCTTAAAAGCCCTTGCCCGAGAGGGCGTGTGGGTTCGAATCCCACCCCGGGCATCGCAACCGGTGGCACCGCAACTTATTCGGCTCTAGGCTGTCTGAGCAGACGAGCACGGCCGGCCACTGACTTGGAAGCTTCCGCTCTCCAGCACGCCTCACGGCTGCCCGCCCTACCGGGCCGCACGCCCCTGCTCCGGCTCCAGAGCGACGAGCGCCTGATCGCGCTCGCGCGCCGCGACAACCAGGCGGCGTTCGAGGCGCTCGTGCAGCGCTACCAGTCGCGGCTGCTCGCGTTCTGCCGGCACATGCTCGGCTCGACCGAGGACGCCGAGGACGTGCTCCAGGAGGTCTTCGCGGCGGCGTACAACGCGATGCTCGCCGACGAGCGGCCGATCAACGCCCGGCCGTGGCTCTACCGGATCGCCCGCAACCGCTGCCTCAACCACCTGCGCCGGCCGACCGCGGCCGGCCAGGACTCGATGGACGTGTTCGAGCGCGACGGCGGCACCAGCACTGCGGACACCGTTCACAAGCGCGAGGAGTTCCGCCAGATCGTCGCCGACGTGCGCGACCTCCCGGAGACGCAGCGGACCGCGCTGCTCCTGCGCGAGATCGACGCGCTGTCCTACGACCAGATCGCGCACGCGATGGACACGACGGTGCCGAGCGTCAAGTCGCTCCTCGTGCGCGCGCGCGTGTCGCTGGCCGAGGCGGCCGAGGCGCGCCTGTTGTCGTGCGAGGAGGTCCGGCTCGAGCTCGGGCAGGTCGCCGAGGGGCTCGCGCGCACGTCGCCGCCGGTCCGTCGCCACGTGCGCTCGTGCGATCGCTGCCGGACGTTCCGCACCGAGCTCCGCCGCGCGAACCGCGCGCTGGCCGCCGTGTACCCGGTGGGAGTGCTCGCGGCGATGAAGCTGTTCGTGTCGAAGCTCGGCGCCGGTGCCGCGGCCAGCGGCAGCGGCAGCGGCTCGAGCGCCTCTGCGGGCAAGGTCGGCGTGATCCTGCCCGACACCGCCTCCTCGGCGCGCTGGGAGACGGCCGACCGGCCGC
>DATENL010000101.1:0-7004 GCA_035275105.1 Thermoleophilaceae bacterium | reverse complement strand
GCGCCGTCAGCACGTCGCACCACGCGGCGTCGAGCGGCCGCCCGAGCGCGGTCCAGAGCTCGCGCGCCTCGCCCAGCGCGACGATCGCGGCGTCCACCCCGTCCGCGCACACGCCGGTCGCCTCGAGCGACGCCGCTCGCCCGACCGGATACGGGAGCCGCTCGGCGAGCCGCGCCGCCTCGTCGGCGAAGCCCAGCGCCTGGTCGCGCTTGCCGTCGAGCGCGAGGTTGACCGCGCGAGCGGCCGTGGCCTGGATCGACTGGGCGACCAGCCCGGCGCGCTCGCAGACGTCGAGGGCCTGGGCCAGCGCGGTGAGGGCGCCGCCGACGTCGCCGGCGTCGCGCAGCGCGAGCGACATGCCGTAGAGCGCCCAGTAGGCGACCTCGGACCAGCCCGTCTCCTCCGCGATCCGGAGCGCGCGCCGGTAGGTGTCCTCGGCCTGCCGGAAGTCGCCCACCCGCCAGTGGAGCAGCCCCTGGAGCGCGTAGGGGTAGGCCGTGTTGCGCACCAGCCCCTCGCGCTCGGCCAGCTCGAGGCTCGCGCGGGCGTACGCCTCGACGGCGTCCCAGTCGGCGCGGTAGGCCGCCAGCAGCGCGAGCGCCGAGTCGAGCTCGGCCGCCGCGGTCAGGTCGCCGACGCGATCGGCCAGCTCGCGCGCCTCCGAGTACGCGGCGGCGGCGCCGGCGTAGTCGGCCTCGGACATGTCCAGGTGCGACCCGAGCGCGATGAGCGCGCGGATCGTGTCGGTCGGCCCCGACGAGCGTGCGAGCTCGACCGACCGCTCCAGGTTCTCGCGCGCCTTCGCGTTGTCGCCGGTGCGGCCGAAGACGCGCCCGAACACCTCGTGCGCGCGGCTCGCCGCGGCGGCCTCCTCCAGCCGCTCCGCCAGCCGCAGCGCCTTCTCGGCGGCGTAGATCGCGAGCATGTTGTCGCCGGTGTGCATGTAGAGCGTGGCGGCCTCCTCGTAGAGGCGCACGAGCTCCGCGCTGGGCGGACCGTCCTTCAGCACGCCGATCCCGCGCTGGTAGCGCTCGATCGCCTCCTTCAGCGCGCCCTTCTGCCAGAGGGCGCCGGCGAGCTTGCGGTTGAGATCGCCAAGGCGGGGCAGGTTCTCCTCGCGGCGCTGGAACTCGAGGCACTCCTCCCAGGCCGTCGCCGCCGCGTCGACCCGGCCGAGCAGAAGCGCGACGTCGCCCTGCTTCTCGCGCACACGCGCGCGCGAGGCGTCGTCCGCTCCCTCCAGCGCGCAGGCGGCGCCGTAGTGGTCGAACGCCTCGCCGTTCGAGTAGAGCGCGGTCGCCGCGTCGCCGGCGGCCTCGAGCACGTCGAACGCCTTCGCGTTGAGCTGCTCGCGAACCGGCCGGTCGAGCCGCGCCTCCTGGGCGAGCGAGGCGGCGCGGCCGTAGTGCTCGGCGAGCAGGGCGACCACCTCGTCGGTTCGATCGCCGGCCCGCTCCTCCACGTAGCGCGCGACCTCGAAGTGGCGATGCGCGCGGACGGCCTTCGGGAGCATGCCGTAGGCGACGTCGCGGATCAGCACGTGCTTGAACGCGAACTCGCGCTCCCCCTCGAGCCCGCCGCCGCCGCGGGACTGGATCACCAGCTCCTTGTCCTGGAGCGAGCGCAGCGCGGCGGCCAGGTCGGCGCCCTCCTCCTGCGCGATCGACGCGAGCGACCCGGGCCAGAACGTGCGCCCGCTGACGGCTGCGTGCTGAACCAGCTTGCGCTCGAACGGCGGGAGCGAGTCGAGCCGCGCGGCGAGCACCCCCTGGACCGTGTCGGGCAGCTCCTCGTCCTCGCTCCCCTCCGCGAGCCGCTGGACCATCTCCTCCGCGAACAGCGGGTTGCCCTCCGAGCGCTCGGCGATCAGGGACACCGCGGACGCGGCGTCGCCGTTGCTCGCGGACAGCAGGGCCGCGACCAGCTCGTGGGCCTCCTCGCCGGTCAGGGGCTCGAGCCCGAGCGTCGTCGCGTTGCGCCGGCCGCTCCCCCAGTCCGACCGCCGCTCGAGCAGCTCGTCGCGGGTGAGGCACAGGAGCAGGAGCGGCGCCCGGACCCACTGCGCGAGGTGCTCGATCAGGTCCAGCATCCCGTCGTCCGCCCAGTGGATGTCCTCGAGCGCGACCACCAGCGGCCGGCCCTCCGCGATCGCCTCCACCAGCGCGCGGATGGCGGCGAAGAAGCTCTCGCGCAGGCGCTGCGGGTCGTCGTCGCCGGCGAGGGCCGGGGCCTCGCTCGAGCCGATTCCGAGCAGCCGCGCGATCGTCGCGGCGTGGCGGACCGCGTCGTCGGACGCGTCGGTCTCCGCCAGGCGCGCGGCGACCCCGTCGGCGAGCTTCCGCCACGCGACCTCGGCGCTGTCGGAGTCGTCGATCGCGAACTCCTCGCGCAGCACCTCGGCCAGAGCCCAGTACACCACCGCCGCCCCGTAGGCCGGGCAGCGGCCGGTCCGGAACGCCGGGCCGTCCGCGCCGTCGCCCAGACGGCGCTCGAGCTCGGCGAGCAGGCGCGACTTGCCGACGCCCGCCTCGCCCACGATCGTGACGATGTGCGGACGGCCCTCGCGGCCGACCCGCTGGGCGAGCGACTCGAGCAGCTGGAGCTCGTGCGTGCGGCCCACGAGCGGCGATCGCGCTGCCGCCGAGCGGCGGGTCGGGGTGGCGCCGGTGGCGCCGATCGCCTCCCAGGCCGGTACTGGCTCGCCCTTGCCCTTCAGCGTCAGCGGCGCGAGCTCGCGGTAGTCGACCGCCCGCGCGCTCGCGCGCATGGTGCGCTCCCCGACGGTCACGCTCCCGCGCTGGGCGGCCGCCTGGAGCCGCGCCGCCACGTTCACGGTGTCGCCGACGACCGTGTACGCGTCACCGACGGCGCCCGCGACCACCTCCCCGGTGTTGACGCCGACCCGCAGCGCCAGCGTCACGTCGTGGCTCTCGGCCAGCTGCTCGTTGATCTCCCCCATCGCCTGCTGCATCCCGAGCCCGGCGCGGACAGCTCGCTCGGCGTCGTCCTCGTGGGCCACCGGCGCGCCGAACAGCGCCATCACATTGTCGCCGATGAACTTGTCCACCGTCCCGCCGAAGCGGTCGACCTCCTCGGCGAGGCGCCGCAGCGCGTTCTCGACCAGCGCCTTCACGCGCTCGGGGTCCATGCGCTCGCTCACCGCGGTGTAGCCGGAGAGGTCCGCGAACAGCACGGTGACCTGCCTGCGCTCCTCCGGAGGGGCGTCGGCGGCAGCCGACGGGAAGCCCGGCGAGGCCGCGGCGGGCGACGGGAAGCCGGGCGAGGCCGGGGCCGCGGGCTCCGCGGCCGGCTCGAACGAGGCCCCGCACTCCATGCAGAAGCGCGCCTGCGGCGGCGCGGCCGCCCCGCAGGCGGAACAGCGGCGCTCGAGCTGGCCGCCGCACTCCATGCAGAAGCGCGCCGACGCGGGGTTCTGCGTCCCGCAGCTGGGGCAGGTTCCCGCTTCCATCGCTGCCACCGTATCCGCCGGAGGGCGTGCGCGCCAGCGCGTCAGGCGTCGGGTGACGGCTCGTCCTCGAGCCCGGGCGTCCCGAACAGCGCCTGCACCCCGAACGCGATGATCCCGGACGCGAGCGCGGCACCGACGAACGCCACGTCGCCGGTGCTCGAGTGCCCCTCGGCGAGCGCATGGAAGCAGAAGAACAGCCCGACTCCCGTGGCCACCAGCACGACGACCACGTTGGCGATCGCATAGGCGCCGGCCGCGCCGGAGTGCTGGTGGATCGCGAGCCTGAAGAAGCGGCCGGTCAGCGCCAGGCCGACGGCTCCGATCGCCAGCACGTGGCTGGCGGCCGAGAAGAACTCGGGCTCGGCCTGCTGGTGCCAGAGGGCGATCCCGACCGCGATCCCGGCCACCGGCGGCACCAGGGTGAGGACGACGCGGAACCGCAGTCTGAAGGGCGTCGGGTCCACCAGGGCAGCTACTTCGACGCGCACGCGGCGGTGCCCTGCGCGGTTATGCTGCGCCTGGCATGGCCCACGTCGTCGCGACGCAGGTTCCGGAGTGGATCAAGGAGCCGTTCGAATGGTGGAACTGCGGCGACTTCGAGCCGATGCTCGACCACTACGCCGAGGACGCCGAGTACGACTTCTCGGCCGTCTTCACCGACTCGTCCCCGCACCGCGGGCGCGAGAGCCTCCGCCGGCAGTGGAACGAGATGCTCGAGACGTGGGAGGGCATCCGGATGGACCCGATCGAGGCATTCCGGATCGACGACGAGACGTTCGTCCTCAGCATGCGGCTGTGGGGCAAGGGAAAGCTGAGCGGCGCCGAGATCGACCAGCGCTTCGCCGGCCTCTACACGGTCCGCCCGAGCGACAACAGGGTCGTGCGCATGAAGCTGTTCCCCACCGCCGAGGCGGCGGTGGAGTTCGCGGCAGCGGCTACATGACCTCGATGGTCTCGTAGACGTCCACGGCGCCGCCGTCCTCCTGCAGCACCGGGCAGCCCTTCGCGAGCTCGGTTGCCGCCCCCAGGTCGTCCGCCCTGATCACCGAATAGCCGCCGAGGCCCGACGGCGCCCCGTCGCTGGTGACGCCGCCCGCGGCGACCGAAGCCGACGCGCCGAACGGATTGCCGCCGTCGACGACCGCATCGCCGAGCTGTCCGAACCAGGCGCCCCAGGCCGCCATCACCCGTTCCCGCTCCTCGTCCGTCTCGGCCATCTTGCCGCCGCGATACGCGTACAGGTAGTTGCCCATGGTCTCTCCCCTCGTGGTGGTCAGCCGCCGTCCCCGAACACCCGGGCGGCGAGGTTGTCGAAGGTCCCGGTCCATCCCTGCGTGTGTCGCATCCGCGACTCGTCCGACGCGAGGCCCGAGTGCTCGAGCCGGACCGTCGTGCCATCTCCGCTCGGCACGAACTCGACCGTCACGAGGCTCTCGTGGCCGGGATGCAGGCCGTCCGTGCCCTCCCAGCGCCACGTGTAGACGAGCCGCGTCGGGCGCTCGACCTCGCGGTAGACGCCGCCGACCGCGTGCACCTGGCCCGTCTCGTCGTCGAGCATGCGCAGCACGTAGCGTCCGCCCGGGCGCAGGTCGACCTCGCACCCCGGCGACGTCCATGTCGGGCGGGCGGCCCACCAGCGCGCGAGCACCTCCGGGTTCGTCCAGGCGTCGAAGACCTCGTCTGGCGTGCCGGCGAACGTGCGCTCGAGCCTCAGGGTCTCGGCCCCGGCCGTGCTCACCGGGAGCCCCGCGCCCGCCGCTCGGCGAGGTAGTCGTCGATCACGTCGAACTTGCGCTCCCACAACTCGCGCTGGTCGTCGATCCAGGTGCGGGCGTCCGCGAGCGCGTCGCGGCTGAGACGCAGCCGGTGGTTACGGCCGTCGACCACCCGCACGATCGCGCCCGCGTCCTCGAGCACGCGCAGGTGCTTGGTGATCGCGGGCTTCGAGACGCCGAAGTCGCGCGTGGCCTCGCCGACGGTCAGCTCGCGCTCCGCGAGGCGCTCGATGATCCCGCGCCGGATCGGGTGCGCGCAGGCCGCAAATGTCCGGTCGAGCGTGGCCTCGTCGCGGTCGAGCGTAGCTTCGTTCACCAGATGGTGAACTATAACCGCGCCGCCGGCGCGAGTACGTTTCGCGCATGGGAGCAGCGGTCGGATGGAGCGCCCTCGCCGCGTCGTCGCTGATCATCGGCGAGCTGCTCGGCGTGGCGCGCCCGTGGCCCGACCGCGTGATCGGGCTGGTGCTCGCCTTCGGCGCGGGCGCGTTGATCAGCGCCGTGAGCTTCGACCTCGCCGAGGAGGGCGTCGCGATCGGCAGTCCCCTCAGCGTGGCCGTCGGCCTAGGGGCGGGCGCGCTCACCTACTTCGCGCTCGACAGGATGCTCGCCCGCCGGAGCGCGGGCGGGGCGGCCGGTGCGGGCCGGCCGCTGGCGCTCGGCGCGCTGCTCGACGGGATTCCCGAGCAGACGGTGCTCGGCATCGGTCTCGCGACCGGCGAGGGCGTGAGCGTCGGCCTCCTGGTCGCGATCTTCGTATCGAACCTGCCCGAGGCGATCGGCGCCTCGAGCGACATGCGGGCGGCGGGGCAGCCAGCGGGGACGGTGCGGCGGCTCTGGTGGACCATCGCCGCGATCTGCACCCTGGCGGGCGTCGCCGGCTACGCGCTCGCCGACGCGACGTCGGGCGACCTCCAGGGGGGTATCAACGGGTTCGCGGCCGGCGCCCTCTTGGTGATGCTCGTCGACTCGATGGTGCCGGAGGCGCGCGAGAAGGCCGGCCTTCCGGCGGGCCTGGTGTCCGTCCTGGGCTTCGCGCTCGCCGCCGGGCTGACCGGCATCTCCTGAGCGGCGCGGGCTAGGGCTCGATGCCGTGCCGGCGCAGCTCGGCGTCGACCTGGCTGAGGTTCTCGAGACCCGTGAACGTCGGCCCGTAGAGCCACGGCGCGTTGTCGGCCACGACGGGGTGGCTGCCGCCGCCGTGCTCACGCTGCCAGGTGTTGAAGGTGCCGTCGGGGTCCCTGGTGCCGTTCGCCGGCGGGTAGCGGCCGGGGTCGTCGGTCAGCGGGCCGTCGACATAGCCGAACTGGCCCTTGGCGCAGTTCGCGTTGCCCTGGGCGTCGATCGCCGGTGGGTAGGGCTGGTTGTGGAGGGTGTAGGCCGCGTTCGTGCCGGCCTCGGGCGGGATGACCTCCGGCCCCGATTTCGCGCCGGTCGGGTCGACGTTGGCCGGCAGGTCCGACGGCCGGGCGCCGAAGTTGTTGTACGCCACGTCGTCCTGGAAGTTGTTGGCGCTCTTCAGCAGCACCCGCTCGGCGGTCCCGGACGCGGTGCCCTCCGAGATGTGGCTGCCGAGGGCGTTTAAGAAGTAGCTGCCGTAGTTGCAGACCGTCTGGAACGGCGCGATGTAGCGGAACAGCGGCTCGCCCGAGCGGGTGAGCGCGTTGAGGTCCCTGATGCCCAGCAGCGTGTTCGGGTTCTGGACGAGGTCGTCGAGCGCGTCGAAGACGTTCGCCGTCTCCTCGTTGAGGATCACCGTG
>DATENL010000100.1:0-3803 GCA_035275105.1 Thermoleophilaceae bacterium | reverse complement strand
CGCGCGAGCGTGGCGGCGCGACGCGCGCGCTGTCGCAGGGCCGACTCGTGCGCGGCCCAGCCGCGGCCGTCCTCGAACGGGACGTCGACGAGCTCGGGCGCGAGCCGCTCCAGCACGCGCAGGTGGAACCCGTGACGAGCGCGCTCCGCGGCCGGGAGGCCGAGCAGGTCCGGCAGCAGGCGCGCCGACCACAGGGGCGCCGTCGTGTCCCGCACGTACTCCACCGCGCCGTGCGTCGGCCCCGCCCAGGTGCCCATGCGGCGGGTCACGTAGAACGCGTCGGGCACGTCGACCGCCGCGACCCCGGCGGCGAGCTGCTCGTCCACCCAGTCGGCGATCCGCTCGCGCAGGAGCGCGCGGGCGTCGTCCGACAGCACGTCCGAGCGGCCCGGCCGACGACCGAGGAACGCGCGC
Organism: Thermoleophilaceae bacterium; assembly: GCA_035275105.1. Lineage (GTDB taxonomy): Bacteria > Actinomycetota > Thermoleophilia > Solirubrobacterales > Thermoleophilaceae > AC-37. Next base: position 3,389 of record DATENL010000100.1, on the reverse strand, counting down.
GTCAGGCGGTCGGCCAGCTCGTCGCGCCCGAGCCCGGCACCCGTTCCGTAGTAGGTGCGCGCGATCTCGCCCCCCTGGCCGCTGTGCCAGAGCGGGCGCGCCCCGTCGCGCGGGCCCATCGGGAACCCCGCGGCGTCGGCGAGGCTCGCGGTGCCGCCCTCCGACACGGCGAGCAGCCGCGCAGCGCCGCGCCAGTCGCTCCACACGCTCCCGTGCGGGTCGTCGGCGATCAGGGAGTGCCGCACGCCCGCCAGCTTGGCCAGCCGGCGGCCGATCACCACGTCGGGTGACGACTCGTCGCCGCCCGTGTTCGCCTCGAACTCGATGCCGGCGCGCATCGCCGCCGCGAGCACGAGCCGGGAGTCGCGGCCGCCGGTGACCGGCACGACGCTCGGGCGCCCGGGCCAGTCGGCCAGCGCGCGCACCGAGGCCACGAGCAGAGCGGCCGCGCGGTCGGCGTCGAAGTTCCGCCCGAAGAGCTCCGCAAGCCGGGCCGGGGCGATCGCGTGGGCGCCACCCACCCGCTCCACGCCGTCATAGGCCGGATGACCGTCGAGCGACCAGCCGCCGCCCACGAGGCTGGCGACGACGGTGGTGTCGAGGCCGCCGCCGCGCAACTCGTGGAGGGCGGCGGCGCTGTTCGAGACCCACCGCACCCCGTCGACGACGGTCTCGTAGACCGGATACGCGCCCATCGGATCGGTCACGACGTCGAGCGACGACCCCTCACAGCGAACCGCGGCGAAGCGGCCGTCGAGCCCGTCATCAGCCGCAGCGGACGCCCACCACTCCGAGGCGATGGGACCGGCTCCGTCGGCCTCCCGTTCGCCAACCCAGCGGATCGGCCGGCCGCTCCAGAGCGCCAGCCGATCCGCTGTCGCCTGCGCGTGCCGCTTGTCGTGCCCGATCCAGGCCGCCGCCGTGGCGCCGCGGCTCCACGTGTGCACCCGCTCCCCGGGGAAGAACGGCAGCCGTCCCGACACCGCGCGCAGCGCGCGCTCCGCTTCGGCGGCGTCCACCGCGCCGCGCTCCGAGATCCCGGCGACGAACAGGTTCACGGCGCCTAGTGTGATCTGATCTCCGGCATGCAGGACCCGATGTTCGACAGCTTGCGCTCGTTCTGGCTTGCGCTGGCAGGCGCGACGCGCGGCGGCTCGACCCTCGAGCTGCCGGGCGTCTGGGCCGCGATCGTCCCGGCGATGCCGGACCGGTCGGTCGTCAACTGCGTCGGGTACGAGGACGTGGCGCAGCTCGACGCCGCGCTCGGCGACCTCGCGGCCGCCTACGAGGGCGCCGGGGTCGCGGCCTTCACGGTGTGGGTCGACTCGGCCGACCGCGAGGCCCAGGCCCTGCTGGCCGACGCGGGCCATGTGCTGGATGGCGCGCCGATGGGCCAGGAGCTGGACCTCGCGCAACAAGTGGCCTGGCCCCCTGTTGCGCAACAGGGGGCCAGGCCACTTGTTGCGCCTGAGCTCGACCTGGTCGAGTCGCCCACACCGGCCGACTTCGACCCGGTGATCGCGGCGGCGTACGGCTGGCCCGGCTTCGGCGCGGCGTTCGACGCGTTCCCGCCCGGCTTCCACAGCTACCTCGCCCGCCTCGACGGCCGCCCCGCGAGCTGCCTCGGGATCTGGGACCACGACGGCGACGCCCACGTGCAGATGGTGGGGACGATTCCCGAGGCGCGCGGGCGCGGGATCGCGTCGCAACTCATGCGCCGCGCCCTGACGGACGCACGCGAGCGCGGCTGCACGGTCTCGCGCCTCCAGGCGACGAAGATGGGCCAGCCCGTCTACTCGCGGCTGGGTTACCGGGACCTGCGGCCCGTGCAGATGTGGGAGCGGCGCAACCCGGCTCCCGCCGGATGAGCGCGCGCTCAGCCCGGCTCCGCCCGCACCTGGCCCTCCTCCTGCTCCTCGCGGCGGGCGTCTTCCTGCGCGTGCTCCTGATGGTCGAGTACCGCCCCGCGGTGCTGAGCAACCCGGACTCGGCTCGCTTCCTCCACTTCGCCCACTTCGGGGACGGGCTGTTCGAGGACCACTTCGGGCCGAGCGGCTACGCCGCCTTCCTCAAGGTCACGCGGGCGGTGTGGGACAGGTTCGAGGCGACGATCGCGCTCCAGCACCTTTTCGGGATCGCGGCCGCGCTGCTGCTCTACGCGGCGCTGCGTCGCGTTGGGGCGCCGCGCTGGGCCGCGCTCGTGCCCGCCGCGATCGGGCTCCTGTGGGGCGACCTCGTCTACCTCGAGCACTCGCCGCTGTCGGAGTCGCCGTTCGTCCTGCTCGTGGCGGCCGGCCTCTATGCGGCGGTGCGCGGCCTCGACCGCGACGGCCGCTCCCTCGCGTGGCTCGCGGGCGCCGGCGCCCTGCTCGCGACCGCAGCCCTGTTCCGCAACGTGGGCATCGTGCTGCCGCCGATCGCCGTCGTCTGGGCGTTCGCCGCCGTGACCGGCCCGTGGCGTCCGCGCCTCGTCGCCGCCGGAGCGGTGGCCGGCGCGGCTGCCCTGGTGATCGGCGCCTACGTCGCGCTCGCCGCCATCGACGGCGGGACGACCGGCATGTCCGACGTCAGCGGCTGGAACCTGTACGGCCGCGCCGCGCCGTTCGCGGACTGCGAGCAGTTCGATCCGCCGGAGGGCACCCGCTTCCTCTGCGAACGCCGGCCGGCGAGCAAGCGACCGGGGTCGCTGTACTACCTCTGGTTCGACGGCTCGCCCGCGCGCGAGCGCTACGGGCACCCGCCGATCGGCGGCGAGAAGCTCGGCGAGTGGGGGCGCGCGGCGATCCTCGCGCAGCCGTTCGACTACCTGAGCGACGTCGCTCGGCAGCTCCCGCGCTTCGTCGACCCGAGCGCGTATCACCGCCGCTACACGGGCGGCGGGCCGTTCTCGATCGCCCGCCGCAACCCGGCGGCGGAGCGGCTGGTGGGCTTCGACGTCCAGCGCGACTACGACGCGGCGCACCCGCACGTCGGCGCCGGGGTGGAGCGCGTGGCCGAGTGGCAGGACACGGAGCGCCTCGGCGGGATCGTGCCGGGCCTCTTGGTCGTGTTCGCGATTCTCGGGCCGCTCCTCGCACGCGGACCGGCACGCCGGGCGGCGCTGCTGTTCGCCCTGGCCGGCGGCGCGCTCGTCGTCCTGCCCGCGGCCACGCTCACGCTGATCGCCCGCTACGCGGTGCCGCCGACGCCCATCGTCGCGGCAGCCGCCGGGATCGGTGTGTGGGCGCTCGCCGACCGCCTCCGTGCCCGGCGGGCATGAGCGAGCTTCCGAAGATCGCCGAGGGGCGCGAGGCCGAGCTGTTCCTGCTGCCCGACGGCCGCGTCCTGCGCCTCATGCGCGCGGAGCTCAGCGACCCCGTCCGCACCGCCGACCTCGAGGCGGCCGCCCT
>DATENL010000099.1:0-6332 GCA_035275105.1 Thermoleophilaceae bacterium | reverse complement strand
AGGGGCGTCGGTCGGAGGGCCGACGTAGTCGGCCGGATTGAACGGCGGCGGGAACTCCGCCGGCTTGACGGACATCAGCCGCCCTTCTTCGCCTTGATCGCCTCGGTCAGCTTCGGGACGATCTTGTGCAGGTCGCCCACCACGCCGAGGTCCGAGAACTCGAAGATCGGAGCGTTCTGGTCCTTGTTGATCGCCAGGATGTTCTCCGAGTTCTGCATGCCGACCTTGTGCTGGATCGCGCCGGAGATTCCCGCCGCGAGGTACAGCTTCGGCGCGACCGTCTTCCCGGTCTGGCCGATCTGCGCCGCGTACGGGTACCAGCCCGCGTCGACAACGGCACGCGTGGCCGCCACGGCGCCGCCGAGCGCCTCGGCGAGCGACTCGCAGAGCTCGAAGCCCTCGGCCTTGCCGAGGCCGCGTCCGCCCGCGACGAGGATGTCGGCGTCCTCGATGTTCACGTCGGCGCCGCGCTGCTCGCCGCGCTCGACCATCTTGGCCTTCGTCGACCACTCGGAGAGCTCGATGTCCACGTCCTCGACCTCAGCGTCGCCGCCGCCCGACTCGGACATCTCGAACGCGTTCAGGCGGCCGATGATGATCCCGGGCTTGCCGACGTAGTCGACCTCGGCGATCGCCGAGTCCTGGAGGATCGGGCGGTTGGCGACGAGCTTGCCGTCCTGCGCCTTGACGTCGGTGACCTCCATGGTCACGCCGGCGCCGAGCCGCGCCGTGAGGCCGGCCCCGATCTCGAAGCCGAGCAGGCCGCCGCCGAACAGCGCGTAGTCGAAGTCGTTGTCCTGGATGACCTTGGCCATCACGTCGACGACCGGCTGCGCCAGCCCCTCGGGCGCCTTGGCGCGGTAGACCTTCGCCGCGCCGTACTTGCCGAGCGACGCGCAGAGCTCGTCGGTCAGGTCGTCCCCGTCGCCGACGACGACCGCGGCGGCGTCACCGCCGACCTCGCCGGCGAGCTTGGCGGCCTCGGACACGGCCCCGAGGGAGTTCTTGTTGAACTCGCCCTGGTAGTGAAGAACGTACGTGAGGATCCCGCTCATGCGAGGAGCTTCCTTTCCTCGAGCCAGGACACGATCTTCTCGACGGTCTCGTCGGTGTCCTCGTCCTCGATGATCTCGCCGGCCTGCTTCTCGGGCGGCGGGTTGATGGCGAGCACACGCGTCTGCGAGCCCTCCTCGCCGACCTTGCCGGTCTCGACCTCGGCGTCGCCCGCCGACTTCGTGTCGAGCGGCTTCTTCTTCGCGCCCATGATCGCCTTCAGCGACGGGTAGCGCGGCTCGTTGATCGCGTCGCCGACCGAGATCACGGCCGGGAGCTCGACCTCGACGGTGTCGTAGCCGTACTCGGCCTGGCGCTCGCAGCGCAGCTTGCCCTCCTCCACGTCCATCTTGATCACCTGGGTGAGCGACGGCATCTGGAGGTGGTCGGCCACGACCGCGCCGATCGTGTAGCACTCGCCGTCGTCCGACTGCTGGCCGAGCAGGACCAGGTCGGGCGACTCCTGCTTCAGGACCTGGCCGAGGGCGTAGCCCGTGGCGCAGACGTCCGAGCCGGCGAGCGCGTCGTCGGTCAGGTGGACCGAGCGGTCGGCGCCGAGCGACACGGCCTTGTGGAGGGCGCGAACGGCGCTCTCCGGGCCCATCGTCACTGCCACGACCTCCTCGACGTCCGCCTTGCCGCCCTCCTTGACCTGCATGGCGGCCTCGATGGCGTGGGTGTCGAAGGGGTTCAGGTTCTTCTCGCCGGAGCGGTCGAGGCGCTTGGAACCCGGGTCCATGCGCTTCTCGACGGCGGCGTCCGGTACCTCTTTCACGAGGACGCAGATCTTCAAGAAAGGCTCCTTCTGGTTCGGTGCGGCGGCGGATTCTACTGACCGCCTGAGCGATTGACTGACGAGTCAATCGCCTCCGTACAGGATACGTACCCGCGTCCGCTTTCGGCTTAACGAGCGGCGGCGGTGTATCCATGACGGATGCAGGCGCGCGACCGCGGCTGGCTTCCGGCCTTCCTCCTGCTCAGCGCCATCTGGGGCTCGAGCTTCCTCTTCATCAAGGTCGGGGTCGAGGACTTCGCGCCCTTCCAGGTGGCGTTCGCGCGCTGCGCGCTGGGCGCGCTGGCGCTCGTCGCGATCCTGGCCGCGCGGCGCGAGCGGCTGCCGCGCGGGCGGCGCGTCTGGCTGCACCTGTTCGCGATCGCGGTCCTGTTCAACTCGGTCCCGTTCGCGCTGTTCGCGTTCGGCGAGACCGAGGTGTCGTCCGTGGTCGCGGGCATCTCGAACTCCACGACACCGCTGTGGGTGATGCTCGTGTCGCTCGCGGTCCTGCCGGAGGAGCCTCCCACGCCGGCGCGCGTCGCCGGCCTCTTCGTCGGCTTCGCCGGAGTGCTGGTGGTGCTCGGGCCCTGGCGCGACGTGGGCGGCGAGCTCGACGGCTACCTCGCCTGCTTCGCCGCGGCCGGCTGCTACGGCCTCGCGTACCCGTACACGCGGCGCGTGCTCGCCGGCCGGCCCGAGTCGGGGGTGTCGCTGTCCGCCGCCCAGGTGCTGCTCGGCACGCTCCAGCTCGCGCCGTTCGCCGCGATCACGACCTCGGCGCCGGAGGCGTACCCGCTCGACGCGGTCCTGGCACTGGTCGCGCTGGGCGCGGGCGGCACCGGCATCGCGTACGTCATCAACTACGACCTGATCCGCCGCGCCGGCGCGCAGCTGGCGTCGACCGTGACCTACGTGGTGCCGCTGTTCGCGACGGTCCTCGGGGTGCTCGTCCTGGACGAGCACCTGTCGTGGAACCAGCCCATGGGCGCGGCCGTCGTCCTGCTCGGCGTCGCGCTGACGCAGGGCCGGCTCAGCCGACCGCGCCGCGGATGAAGTCGATGATCTCCTGCGTCGACGAGCCGGGGGTGAAGATCTCGGCCACGCCCAGCTTCTTCAGCTCCGGGATGTCCTCGGCCGGGATCGTGCCACCGACGGTCACGACGACGTCGTCCGCGCCCTGCTCCTTCAGCAGCTCGACGACGCGCGGCACGAGCGTCATGTGGGCGCCCGACAGGATCGACAGGCCGACCGCGTGGGCGTCCTCCTGGAGGACGGTCTCGGCGATCTGCTCGGGCGTCTGGTGGAGCCCGGTGTAGATGACCTCCATGCCCGCGTCGCGCAGCGCGCGGGCGATGATCTTCGCCCCGCGGTCGTGCCCGTCCAGGCCGGGCTTGGCGACGACGACGCGGATCTTCTTGGTGCCGGTTGCGGCTTCCACGGGGCGGCGAGTCTAGGGGACCGCGGTCTTCCGGCCTCAGAAGACCGGGGTCTCGGTGTAGGTGCCGAAGACCTCCTGGAGCGCACCGACGATCTCGCCCTCGCTGGCGTGCGCCCGGGCGCACTCGATCATCGGCTCCATCAGGTTGGCGTCGCCGGCCGCCGCCTGCTTGAGCCGCCCGAGCGCCTCCTCGACGTCGGCGCCCCGGCGGCGGCCGCGCACCGACTGGAGCCGGTCGACCTGCTTGCGCTCGAGGGCGGGGTCGATGCGCAGGATCGGGATCGGCTTCTCGCCCGCGTCGGCGTAGCGGTTGACGCCGACGACGATCCGCTCACCGCGGTCGACCTCCTCCTGGTACCTGAACGAGGCATCCGCGATCTCGCGCTGCGGGTAGTTCTGCTTGATCGCCTCGACCATCCCGCCGAGCTCGTCGATCTTGGCGAAGTAGTCGTACGCCGCCTGCTCCATCCGGTCGGTGAGCGCCTCGACGAAGTACGACCCGCCCAGGGGGTCGATCGTGTTGGTCACGCCGGTCTCGTGCGCGATCACCTGCTGCGTGCGCAGGGCGATCCGGACGGCCTCCTCGGTGGGCAGGGCGAGCGCCTCGTCGTAGGAGTTGGTGTGGAGCGACTGCGTGCCGCCCAGCACGGCCGACAGCGCCTCGGTGGCCGTGCGCACGATGTTGACCAGCGGCTGCTGGGCCGTGAGCGACACGCCGGCCGTCTGGCTGTGGCAGCGCATCAGCATCGAGCGCTCGTCGCGCGCGCCGTAGCGGTCGCGCATCTCGCGCGCCCAGATCCGCCGGGCGGCCCGGTACTTCGCGACCTCCTCGAAGAAGTCGATGTGCGCGTTGAAGAAGAAGCTGAGCCGCGGCGCGAAGTCGTCCACCGCCAGGCCGCGCTCGATCGCGCGCTCGACGTAGGTGAAGCCGTCCTTGAGCGTGAACGCGAGCTCCTGCTGGGCGGTCGAGCCGGCCTCGCGGATGTGGTAGCCGGAGATCGAGATCGGGTGCCAGCGCGGCATCCGCCGGGTGCAGAACTCGACCATGTCGGTCACGAGCCGCATCGCAGGGTCGATCGGGAAGCACCACTCCTTCTGGGCGATGTACTCCTTGAGGATGTCGGTCTGGATCGTTCCCGCGAGCTCCTCCGGCGGCACGCCCTGGTGCTCGGCCGCGACCACGTAGTAGGCGAGCATCACAGCCGCCGGCGCGTTGATCGTCATCGACGTGGAGACGTCCCCCATCGGGATGCCCTGGAAGAGCGTCTCCATGTCGTCAAGCGTGTCGATCGCGACGCCCTCGCGGCCGACCTCGCCGAGCGAGCGCGGGTGGTCGGAGTCGTGGCCCATCAGGCTCGGCATGTCGAACGCCGTCGAGAGCCCCGTCTGCCCGTGGTCGAGCAGGTAGCGGAAGCGGGCGTTCGTCTCCTCCGCCGTGCCATAGCCGGCGAACTGGCGCATCGTCCACAGCCGGCCCCGGTACATGCTCGGGTAGACGCCGCGGGTGAACGGATACTCGCCCGGCCAGCCGATCTCCTCGAACGGCGGGACGTCGTCGGGGCCGTAGAGCGGCCTGATCGGCTCGCCCGAGAGCGTGCTGAAGAGGTCGTCGCGCTCGGGCGTCTTGGAGTACAGCTCCCGGTACCAGCGCTCCGCCTCGGTGACCTGGCGCTCCTCCGTTGCCATAGGGGCAGTCTAGGCGGGTAGCCGCAGGAGCATGACTTCCACAGCGACCGCATCGGGCACCTTCGAGATCGGCGGCGACCTCGAGGTCACCCGCCTGGGCTTCGGTGCCATGCGCATCACCGGCGACGGCATCTGGGGGCCGCCTCCGGACCACGACAAGGCCGTCGCCGTCCTGAAGCGGCTCCCCGACCTGGGCGTCGACTTCATCGACACCGCCGACTCCTACGGCCCGTACGTCTCGGAGGACCTGATCCACGAGGCGCTGCACCCGTTCGAGGGGATCGTCGTGGCGACCAAGGGCGGGCTCACGCGCCACGGCCCGAACGAGTGGCCGCCGGTCGGGCGCCCGGAGTACCTCAAGCAGTGCGTGCTCATGAGCCTGCGGCGGCTCGACGTGGAGACCATCGATCTCTGGCAGCTGCACCGGATCGACGCGAAGGTGCCGCGCGAGGAGCAGTTCGGCGTCATGAAGGAGATGCAGGACGAGGGCCTGATCCGCCACCTCGGCCTCTCCGAGGTCTCCGTCGAGGAGATCGAGGCCGCCGGCGAGTACTTCGAGGTCGCGACCGTCCAGAACCTCTACAACCTCACCAACCGCCAGTCCGAGGACGTGCTCGACCACTGCGAGCAGCACGGCATCGGCTTCATCCCCTGGTTCCCGCTGGCCGCCGGCTCGCTGGCCAAGCCCGGGGGCCCGGTCGCCGAAGCGGCGCGCGAGCACGACGCCACGCCCGGCCAGATCGCACTCGCCTGGCTGCTGCAGCGCAACCCGGTCATGCTCCCGATCCCGGGCACCGGCTCGGTCGAGCACCTCGAGGAGAACGTCGCCGCCGCGGACATCGAGCTGTCCTCCGAGGAGGTCGAGCGGCTCGACGCGGCCGCGGAGGAAGGCGCCTAGCGGGCGGCCTCGCCGAGGAGGGCGCGAGCGATGACCAGGCGCTGGATCTCGCTCGTGCCCTCGTAGATCTCCGTGACCTTCGCGTCGCGGTAGTAGCGCTCGGCCGGGAACTCCTTCGTGTAGCCGTAGCCGCCGAGGATCTGGATGGCCTCGCCGGTCTGGCGGCGGGCGACGGCGGAGGCGAAGAGCTTGGCCTGGGCGCCCTCGACGGTGTGGGGATGGCCGGCGTGCTTGAGCCGTGCGGCGCGCCAGGTCAGCGCCCGGGCCGCCTCGATCTCGGTCTGCATGTCGGCGAGCTTCTGCTGGATCGCGCCGAGCCGCGCGATCGGGCCGCCGAACGCGTTGCGCTCCTTCGCGTAGCCCGTGGCGAGGTCGAGCGCGGCCTGGGCGATGCCCGTGGCCTGTGCGGCGATGCCGATGCGCCCGCCGTCGAGCGTCGCCAGGGCGATGCGCATCCCCGCGCCGCGTTCCCCGAGGCGCTC
>DATENL010000098.1:0-4326 GCA_035275105.1 Thermoleophilaceae bacterium | reverse complement strand
CGCGGCCCCCGCGATCAGCGGTCCGCCGCGGACGGCGGCAGCGCGCGCGGCGGCGGTCGGGCCGAGGCCCTCGCGCCGCGACTCGTCGAAGCGCGCCTGGAGCTGGATCGCGTAGTCGACCGCCAGCCCGATCAGCACCGGAAGCGCGGCGATCGAGGCCATCGTCAGGTCCACGCCTGCGAGTGAGATGAACCCGTACGTCATCGCTGCCGCGGCCAGCGCGAGCGCCAGCGGGAGGAGCCGCATGCTCGTGCGGAAGACGAGCGCGAGGGTCGCGGCCATGATCAGCAGCGCCGCGGCGAGCAGGACGAAGATCGAGTGCTGGACGCTCGTCGCCAGCGCGTTCACGACCACCGGGATGCCGGTGACGACGTAGCGCTGGCCGTTGTTCATCTTGAAGCGCGGCTCGGCAACCGTGTCCTCGATCAGCTCGATCGCGTCGCGGCGCTGCGCGTCCGTGAGGTTCGGCTTGAGGCGGATCTGGACCAGCGCGGCGTTCTTGCTGGGGAACAGGAAGGCGAAGCGGGCCTTCGGCTGGCCGACCCCGCGCGACGTGTCGAAGACGAGCTGCGACACGAACTCCGGGTTGTTGACCTGCGGGATGCTCGTGAGGCCGTACCTGAGCGCGACGCCGAGCGCGTCCTTTATGAACCGCTGCCGCGCGAGGTCCCTCGCGGCCGCCGCGAGCTTGTCCTGCTGCGCCTTCGACCTCCCCTGCTTGCGCGCGATCTGGCGCGCGGCCGCGGCCGCGGCTTCGCCCTGCGCCGCGGCGTCGGCCTGCTTCGCCTGGAAGCCCTTCTGGATCTGCGCGACGGCGGTGGTGATGAACGTCCCCGGCCCGTAGACGACCTGCGCCGGCTTCGTCCGCGCGAGGGTCGCGCACTCGGGCGGGTAGTCCTTCAGGACCTGCTTCGGGACGTTGCCGGCCAGGCAGCCCTCGAGGCGGATCAGGCGGCCGAGGTCGCTCGTCAGGGTGGTCCGCTGGAGGTTCCCCTGGACCATCACGAGCACGGACTCGTCGCCGAACTGCCGCCGGAAGCGCTCGGTGGCCTTGAAGGCGGCGCTGTTCTTGGCCACCAGGGTGTCGGTCGACGCGCTCGGCTCGAGCCGCAGGGCCAGCGCCGTGCCGACGAGGGCGAGCGCACCCACGACCGCGACGGTGGCGATCGGGTGCTCGGTGACCGCGCGGGCGACGCGGCCGAAGGATTCGCGGGCGCCTCCCTCCCCGGGTCGCCCGAACAGCCGTCTCAGCACGGGATCAGCTTATTCACCACAGGAGCGGCACGAGCCGTTTCGTCCGCCGCGCGTAGGCGGCGTACGCCGGTCCGAGCCCCTGGTGCAGCATCCGCTCCTCGTGCCCGATCCGCTCGAGGATCGCGAGCAGCAGCGGCACCGGCGTGGCGATCAGCGTGATCCAGCTGTCGAGCGCGGCTCCGATACCGAGGTACACGATCAGCATGCCGGTGTAGCTCGGGTGGCGGAGCAGCGCGTAGGGGCCGCTGTCGACCACCCGCTGGTCGTCGGTCACGTCGACGGTGACCGTGAAGAAGCGCCCGAGCGTGCGCACCGACCAGGCGCGCAGCGCCATCCCGGCGACCATGAGCGCGAGGCCGACCGCCACGGGCAGCCAGCCCGGGCCCGGCAGGTGCGGATCCGCGCCCGCGGCGGCGAACGCGACTACGAGCCCCGCCACCGAGCCGGCGATCATCCAGATGCGGCTCCTGTCGCTCTCGTCCGTGCTCGTGCGGACCTGGAGCACGAGCTCGCCGATCGCCCAGACGGCGAACGTCGCGAAGAACGCGATCCCGGCCCAGGGCTCGTGGTAGACGAGCGGCCGCACGCCGCGGCCCCGGCCTATGCGGCCTGGCTCTTCTCCCAGCGGGCGCGCTTCTTCGCCGCCTCCGCCTCGCGGTCCTTCGCCGGCGCCGACGTGGTCAGCGCCGCGAGCAGCGTCGACGTGGCGTCGGCTACGGCGTCAACGGCGCGGTCGAACGCCTCGGCGTTGGCGGCGGACGGCTTGTTGAACCCGCTGATCTTCCTGACGTACTGCAGGGAGGCGTCGCGGACCTCGTCGTCGCTGGCGGGTGGCTCGAAGTTGTAGAGCGTCCTGATGTTTCGGCACATGGGCGCAGCGTAGCGCCCGTCGCCCTACTCCATCCCGAGCGGGCCGCGCGCCTCGCCCGACAGGAACTGCCGCACGAACTGGTTGTCCGAGTTGAACAGCTCGGACGCCGGCCCCGACTCCACGATCCGGCCCTTCCAGAGGATCGCGATGTACTCGGCCACGCGGCGCGCCGACATGATGTCGTGCGTGATGACGACGTAGGCGCCGCCGTTCTCCTCGTGGATCTCCTTGATGAGCTCGCACAGGAGCGCGGTGCGCACCGGGTCGAGACCCGAGTCGGGCTCGTCGAAGAGGACGATCTCCGGGTCGAGCACCAGCGCCCGGGCGAACCCGGCGCGCTTGCGCATGCCGCCCGAGAGCTCGTTCGGCATCTTGTCGCCCGCGCCGCCCAGCCCGACCTCCTTGAGCCGGCGGGTGACGATCTCCATGACCTCGTCCTCGCCCTTGTCGGTGTGCTGCCGCAGCGGGAACGCGACGTTGTCGAGCAGGTTCATCGAGCCGAACAGGGCCCCGTCCTGGAACAGCACGCCGAACTTCTTGCGCATCTCGAACAGGTCGTCGTCGCGCATGTTCGGCACCGACTCGCCGTGCACGAGGACGTCGCCCTCGTCCGGGTAGAGCAGGCCGACCATGTGCTTGATGCAGACGGACTTGCCCGTGCCCGACGGCCCGAGGATCATCGTGATCATGCCGTTGGGGATGCCGAGGTTGAGGCCGTCCAGCACCGTGTTGCGACCGAACCGCTTGACGACGTCGATGAACTCGACGGTGTCCTCGCGGCCGTGGTCGCGGATCGTGCCGTGGTACGCGAACTTCTCGGACGGGTCCGCGCCCTCGCGCACTCCCTCCCGCAGGTTGACCTCTTCGCCGGGCTGTCCGCCCACTCGCCTTTCAGTTTCCTCGGCCACTGCCTACACCTTTCTGTTCACTCGACGAACGACGACCAATGCTAGCCGCCGATTGGGGCCCTCGGGTTCGCCCCCCAGAAGATCTGCGAGCCCATCATCCCGATCAGGTGGACGAGCACCATGTTGAGGATCATCGACTTGGCGGTCGCCTGGCCGACGCCGACGGGTCCGCCCGAGGCGGTGTAGCCGTAGTAGCAGCCGACCGCGACGATCGCGGTCGCCATCGCCATCCCCTTGATCACGCTGAACAACAGGTCGGGCGGGTTTTGGAACATCCAGAAGATCAGGAAGTAGCCGCCCGAGGAGACCTCGCCGATCTGCTCGACGACCGCGAGGTAGGAGGCAAAAAAGCCCACCCCGACGGCGGCGATGTAGATGAAGGGCAACACCATCCAGGCGGCGACCATTCTCGTGGCCGCGAGGAACGTGATTGGGCGCAGCCCGATTACCTCGAGCGCGTCGATCTCCTCGTTGATGCGCATCGCGCCCAGCTCGGCCACGATCCCGGTGCCGACCTTGGCGGCCATGATGTAGCCGAACATGTAGGGCACCATCTCGCGCAGATCGCACCAGGCGCTGAACACGCCCGCGTAGGCGGGCGCGCCCACGGAGCGGTTGAAGTAGGCGCCCTCGATCCCGCACTGCAGGCCCAAGATGAAGACCATCCCCCAGATCACCAGCGCCGAGCCCAAGATCAGGATGCCGGCCTGGCGCAGGGCCTCGCCGAAGAAGTGGAACACGCGCCCGTTGAAGATGTCGCCGAAGGACTGGCCGCAAAAGCGGATGATGTCGCCCAGCGAGGCGATCCAGTCGCGCGGGACCGACAGCCAGCCGATGCCGGTGGAGGTGGAGCGAGTAGCCGGCTTGGCCGCCACTAGCCCACCCCATCCTGTCGGAGCTCCCGGCTTTTCGCGCTTGCGAAAAGACGGCTATTCATCGGATCACCAAGATCTCGGGGTGGGTGGCGAGCAAGGTCTGGGTGAACACGTAGTTGAAGGCCCAGATCCCCGAGAAGGCGATCACCACGGCCTCGTTCACGGCTCTACCGACTCCTGCAGCGCCTCCGCTTGCGGTCATGCCCTTGTAGCAGCAGACGATCGCGATGATCGCGCCGAAGATCGTGGTCTTCACGACACTGCCCCACAGGTCTGTGACCGAGGCGTTGGCGAAGAAGGTGGCCCAAAAGCCCGACAGGTTTTGGTGGTAGACCAGCTCTGCCAAGACGCCGCCGAAGATGCCGAAGATCAGCGCGTAGACGTCGAGCAGGCCGGTGACCAGCATCAGCGCCAGGAA
>DATENL010000097.1:0-3438 GCA_035275105.1 Thermoleophilaceae bacterium | reverse complement strand
CCGCCGCAGGCGCGACCGCCGCGGCGCGCCGATCGTCTTCAGAACCACCACCCGCTCGGGCTCGCCGCCCGCCTCCGCGCGCGTCACGTAGCGGCCGTCGGCCGGCCCCAGCGGGAACGCGAACTCGAACTGGACGAACGGGAACCGCTCGGGCGCCGCGCCGCCCGCCACCGGCGTGCGGCTACTCGCCGCCGTGCGCGGTGCTGGAGCGCTTCTTGCCCGCGGGGAGGGCGAACTTCGAGGTCTTGGTCGGCACGATCGGGTTCTCGAGCTTCGAGAGCCGCTGGATCAGGTCGCTCCACTGGCCCGGCTTGAGCACCGCGAGCGCCTGCTTGCCGAGCTTCTTGTTCTCGCCGAAGAGCGGGTTGAAGCCGACGTGGACGTGGTCGGCGTGGTCGGCCATGTGGAGCGTGTTGGCGCCGAAGTCGAGCAGCGAGATGATCTGGTGCGGGCGCATCGTCCCCTGGAGCTTCATCAGCCGCCGCACCGTCTGCTCGGTGATGCCGCCCTTGTCCTGGTGCCCGATGATCGGGGTGCCGTTGATCGCGGAGATGTCGACCGCGTTGCCCGACCAGTGCTCGGACACGTTGCCCGAGGTCGTGAGCCGCGCGTGGCCGCTCTTCAGGCAGCTCACGGTCGGCCGCAGGCCGGACTCGGCCAGGAACTCGAGCGTCGCGAGCACGCGGCGGTCGATCTGGCCGGTCCTGATGTCCTGGCGCCCGCCGCCGTACATCTCGACGCGCGGGTCGTTCAGCACGCGCTTCTCGAGCATCGGCTTGGGGAGGAGGAGGATCTGGCCGATCGAGGCGCTGTTGCCGTAGAGGGCGTTCTTGCCGTTGGCGTGGTAGATCGCCGTCGACTCGAGGAGCTTCCAGCCGTCGAGGATCGGCTTGGGGTCGATCTGCGGCGCGCCCTTGCCGGCCGGGCGGATCTGGAAGTTGAGGTGGGAGGCCTTGCCCTCGACCGGCTTGCCGACCCGGCCGAGCAGCGTGCCGGCGACGACCTGCGAGCCCTTCCGGAGCGGCTTGAGCGAGGCGTTCTTGGCGTTCAGCCCGATCACGTTGGCGAACAGCGCGCTGTAGTTGGAGTAGCCCTTCATCGTCGTGGTCTCGTTGAAGACCTGGTCGAGTGCGCCGGCGCGCTTGGCGTTGGGCCGCCACGGATGGGCGTAGACCCGCGGCTTGACGGTCACGTGGGTCGAGGAGACCGTGTCGGCGCGGCTGGCGCGGCCCGTCTTCTCCGCGACCGGCAGCTGGCGGCCGGCGCTCGCCGGAAGGGTCGGCTTGGGCGAGTCGTCGCCGCCCTTGCCGTTCGCCGAGACGGCGCGGGAGCCGGCGAGGTCGTTGTAGTCGACCTTCGGCACCGGGTACACGCGCGAGACCGAGCCGAGGAAGTTGTACGTGTACTGGTTCCCGTAGACGTCCTGGAGCACGATGTAGCGGCCGCGCGCCTTCGACTGGCCGATCTCCTTGATGACGCCGTCGCCGGAGGCGATCACGGGCGCGCCCTCGGAGGCGAAGATGTTGATCGACCGGCGGTCCGCGGCGTCCGACACGAGGTTGGCGGCGTTCTGGCCGGCCTTCACCTTGCGCGCCTGGAGCGCCTTCTCGGCCATGTCGTCCGCGTAACGCGCGCGCGCCCCGACCGGGAAGCGGCCCTCGGTGAGGCCCGTGAGCGAGCCGACGAGGTCGCCCGGCACGCCGGCGATCAGCTTCGCGCGCAGCATCACCGAGTCGACGTACCAGCCGGCGTGGTTGTAGGCGAAGATCGCCTTGCGGATGTCCTTCTCGGCGCCGGCCGCCTTGAGGTAGTTGGCGGCGGCGAAGATCGCGTCGACCGGGTTGTACGGGTCCTTCTTCTTGTCGCCGTTCGCGTCCACGCCGTACATCCGCCAGGTCGCGGGCATGAACTGCATCCAGCCGAGGGCGCCGGCGGTGGAGACGTTGAGGTTGCGGCCGTAGTCGGTCTCGATCTCGTTGATCGCCGCGAGGACCTCCCAGCGGATCCCGTACTGGTTGCCGGCGGCCTGGTAGATCGGGAGCAGGAAGATCGGGACGTGGAACTGGCGGATGACGAAGTTCGGGACGCTCGTCACGTTGTTCGGCGTCGGCAGCGCGTCGAAGAAGGTCGGGTTGTGGCGGGTGGGCGAGCCGTCGGGGTTGCGGAGCGGGCGGTTGTGCTCCTGGCGCGGGCCTCTGTTGTCCGGGCGGCGGTGCTTCGGAGTCTTGACCTCAGGTGCAGCGTTGGGATCGTCGGTCCTCCCACCGTGCGAGCGACCCTGGCCCTCCTCGCCCTTGGAGGCCGGGCCGCTGGAGCTCTCGCCGCCCTTGGACGCGCCGTCGCTGCCGGTCTTGGCGCTGCCGCCGCTGCCGCCGCGCGACGGGGCCGTGCTCGGGCCGCCGCCCGACGGTGAGGAGGGGCTGCCGCCCTGCGGGGCGGGGGCGCCGGAGGTGATCTCGCCGATCGGAGTGCCGGGCAGGCCGGGCACCGAGCCCGCCGGTACGCCGGGCGGTGCGTCGACGGTGACCTTGATGATCGCGCCGGTGGGGAGCCGTACCAGGAACGTGCGCAGCTGAGCGCCCGCGGTGAAGCTCGAGATGGCTAGGAGGAGACCAGCGAGGAGAGCCGCGGACAGAGCCGCGTAGACAAGCCTCTTATAAAGCCGTCGCTGAGTCACTCCTCCGAACAACCAGCCTCCCCGGTACGGCCTGCGCCGTGCGGCGGCACGCTATCAGAAGGTGTCTCCGGAAGATGCACGTTTGCAATCGTGCTTTTCCCCCGCTTAACCCAAGCTTCACACGGCTTCACACGCGGGCGCGGAACGGCGTCGTATCGGCTCATCGGCGCCTCCAAGGGGGCGGGAACACTACGTCTTCTTCGCACTACCGGCGCCGGTTCCCTCGCGCTCGGGCCCCTTTCTCTGCCGGTCCGCCCGATCTAACCTTCAAGTCGAGGGTTAGACAAGCTCTGGACGCGCCGGAGAGCGTGGGGTTCCGCTACCCTCCCGCGCCCGTGACCGACGAGACCCAGGACGAGGGCATCCGCGACCGTCTCTCCCGCCAGGGAGAGGAGGCCCTGGGCCGGCTGGCCGAGGAGCTGGCCGGGAACCCCGTCGTCACGGCGGCGCTGTCCCGCGCGTTCGACGCTCGCGAGAAGGCCGTGAAGGCGCAGGAGGCGACGATGGGCGCCCTCGGGATCCCGTCCGCCGCCGACATCGAGCGCCTGACCCGCCGGCTGCGGTCGGTCTCGCAGCGGCTCGAGGGCATCGAGGACGCCGTCGACCGCCTCGACGGCCGGCTCGCGGGCATCGAGACCCGGCTCCAGAGCGCGGCCGCCGCCGCCGACGGAGTCGAGGTCGACGGCCTCGCCGGCCGCCTCGACGAGATCGCGCGCGACATGGCCGCCCTGCGCGAGGCGCTCGCCCCCGGCGGCGAGCCG
>DATENL010000096.1:0-2357 GCA_035275105.1 Thermoleophilaceae bacterium | reverse complement strand
CGCGCTGGGGCTCGCGGCCGCCTGGCGGCGCACCCCGCTCGGGCGCCGCACCGCGGCGCTGGCCACGGTCTCCGCTGCCGCGACGCTCGGGTGGAGCGGCTTCACGTCGCCACCGGGGCCACCGTCGCGGTTCACCGTGTCGTTCCTCGACGTCGGCCAGGGCGACGCCACGCTCGTCCAGGACGGCGCCGGCTCGAGCGTGCTCTTCGACGGCGGCCCGCCGGAGTCACGCGTCTACCGGCAATTGCGCGCCGCGGGCGTACGGCGCCTCGACCTGATGGTCTCCACGCACCAGTCACGCGATCACCAGGGCGGGCTCCACGAGGTCCTCGCGCGAGTCCCCACCCGGCTGCTGCTCGAGAACGGTTACGGCACGCGCGACCCCGACTACCACCGGCTGCTCGCGGAGGCCGATGCGCGCGGTGTCCGCCGGGTCGCGGCCCGGGCCGGGCAGGTCCTGCGGGTCGGCCGGCTCACGATCCAGATCCTCGGGCCGCCCGCCCGGGAGCCGGCGCAGGGCGCGCCGCCCCCCGACGACCCGAACCCGATCGGGGTCGCCGCGATCGTGTCGTCCGGCTCGTTCGACCTCTGGCTGTCCGCCGACGCCGAGTCGGAGGCGATCCTCCAATACCCGCTGCGGCCGGTCGAGGCCATGAAGGTCTCACACCACGGCAGCGCCGACCCGGGGCTTCCGGAGGTCCTCGACCGGCTTCGGCCCCAGGTCGCCGCGATCGAGGTCGGCCGCGACAACCCGTACGGCCACCCGGCGCCGGGCACGCTCGCGGCGCTCGCGCGCGCCGTGTCCCACGTGTACCGGACCGACCGCGACGGGACCGTCCGGCTGAGCGCCGGCGGCGGGCGGCTGCGGGTCGCCACGCACCAGTGACGGGCGCCGCCGCGGTGGACCGTTCGCCGCCGCCCCCGGGCCTACACTCGCCCGGTGGCCCAGCTCAAGCCCGCCTACCTCGTCTGCGGCGAGGACGACGCCAAGATCGACTCGTGGCGCGGCCGCGTCCGCAGGCGCGCCGAGGAGGAGAACGGGCCGGGCGGGCTCGAGTCGCTCGACGCGAGGACGAGCGGTCCCGACGAGGTGGCGGCCGCGCTGTCCACGCTCACGTTCGGCACCGGCACGCGCTACGTGATGGTCGACGGGATCGACGCCTGGAAGGCGGGCGACCTCGATCCGCTCGAGCGCGAGCTGGGATCGCCGGCCCCGGACACGGTGCTCGTGCTGATCGCGCGCGGGAAGGCGCCCGCGCGGCTCGCCAAGGCGGTCGAGAAGGCCGGCGGCGAGCGGCGCGAATACGCGGCGCCGAAGCCGTGGGAGCTACCGCGCTGGGCCGCCGAGCGCGCCCAGGAGGAGGGCCTCCGGCTCGACAAGGACGCCGCCAAGCTGCTCGTCGAGCGCGCCGGGCCGAGCCAGCAGAGGATCGCGCGCGAGATCGAGAAGCTCGCGCTCGCGATCCACCCCGAGACTCACCTCGATGCCGCGAAGGTGGCGGAGCTCGCGTCGGGCTCGGACGGTGGGCAGGCGTACGACCTGGCCGACGCCGTCGTGGCCAGCGACCTCGAGACCACGCTGCGGCTCG
This sequence comes from Thermoleophilaceae bacterium, assembly GCA_035275105.1. GTDB lineage: Bacteria > Actinomycetota > Thermoleophilia > Solirubrobacterales > Thermoleophilaceae > AC-37. The sequence continues at coordinate 768 of DATENL010000096.1, read as the reverse complement.
CCGAGCGCCTGACGACCGCCGGGGAGCGGCCGGCGGGGCTCGTCTGGCCTGTCATACGTCGCATCCGCGAGGTGCACCGCGCGGCCCAGCTCCTCGAGGCGGGGATGTCCGAGCGCCACACCGGGGCTGCGCTGGGCGGTCCGCCGTGGCTCGCTAAGCGCACAGTCGCGGCGGCGCGGAAGGCCGACCGCACCGCGCTCGCGCGCGCCCTCTGCGCGTTCGCGGACCTGGAGGTGGCGGTCCGGAGCGGCGACGTCGTCGACGAGCACACCGGCTTCACACGCGCGCTCGCGCGCGCGGCGGCCTAGCGCAGCGACGCTCTACGAAGCCGAGCCGGCGCGGATCTTCGCGGCCCGTGACTTCTTGCGCGCGCCGTTGTTGCGGTGCAGCGCGCCGCGCTTGACGGCGCGGTCGACGTGCGAGACCAGCTCGCGGTGCTCCGCGTCGGCACGCTCGGCGTCGCCCTCGGAGACGGCGGCCTCGAGCCGGCGGAAGTAGGTCTTGATCGCCGAGGTGTAGCGGCGGTTCTCGAGCCGCTCGCGGAGCGACCGCTGGATCCGCTTTTCTTGTGAGGCGATGTTTGCCATGGACGCAAAGGCGCCGCGACACGGCCAGGCCGCTCGCGGCGGGCGCCTACTATAGCCGTCCCGTGACGGCCGACGAGCCCAGCGCGGGGGGCGCGGGAGGCCCCACGGGGCGCGCTCGAGGCCCCGCGGGCACCGGAGCGCGGGACCCCCAGGACACACCCGCGCGGGAGCCCGCGGGCAC
>DATENL010000095.1:0-2114 GCA_035275105.1 Thermoleophilaceae bacterium | reverse complement strand
GCGCCGCCACCCCCGGGCCGCGTCCGCCGCGGGCTCCGAGCGCCCGCCCGAACGCGAACCGCCGCCGCAGGAACGATCTCCGCGTGAGCCGCTCCGGCGCGATCACGTGCCAGACCGCCGCGTCGGGCACGTAGCGCGTGCGGTGGCCGAGCCGGGCCAGCGCGCGCTGAGCCTCGTCCTCCTCGCCGAAGTACACCCGCCCGCTGGCGTGACCGAGCCCGGGGTCGAAACCGCCCACCCGGCGCAGCGGCCCGGCCCGGAACGAGACGTTCGCGCCGTAGACCGCCTCGACCGCCGGGTCGAGGTCGCGCGCGGAATCGCCCCGGTCGAGCAGGGTCAGCACGTGCGCGATGCCGTCCGAGAACCACGGCGGCGGCGGGACGGCGAAGCGCGGCCGGATCGGGCCGCCGATGCAGGCCACGTCCCCCTCCGCCTCCTCCCAGTGGCGCCGGAGCGCCTCGAACCAGCCGTCGGCCACCACGGCGTCGTCGTCGACGTACGCGAGGACCGCGTCGTCGTCCGCCGCCCAGGCGAGCGCCCGGTTCCGCGCCCGCGACAGCCCGGCGCGCGGCTCGACCAGCACCTGGACGCCGGCGCCCCTGTGGCCCTCGACCGCGGCCTCCCGGAGGCCGCTCGCGACGACCGCCAGATCGCCCTCGGGGACCTGCTCGCGGAGGGCGGCGAGGCAGTCGGCCACGGCCCCGGCCGGGCGGTTCGTGCAGACGGCGACCCGCAGGCTCACGGCCACTCCGAAAGAGCGTAGAAGGGAGCAGCGCGGGAGCCGATCTGGGCTCTAGACTTCGCCGGGCCGATGCAGGAGATGGTGATCTACGGAGTGAGCTTCGACATGGTGGGCAAGCAGCCGATCGTGCTCCTGAAGACACGCGACGGGAACAAGTTCCTGCCGATCTGGATCGGGCACCCCGAGGCCGCCGCGATCCTCATGAAGCTCCAGGGCGCGAACACGCCGCGCCCGATGACCCACGACCTGATGGACGAGATGCTCTCGGAGCTCGAGATCTCCTGCAGCCGGGTCGCGGTCACCGAGCTGAAGGAGAACACCTTCTACGCCTCGATCACGCTCCAGATGAACGGGCGCGAGGTGGAGATCGACTCGCGGCCGTCGGACGCGCTGGCGCTCGCGGTCCGCACCAAGGCGCCGATCTTCGCGGCCGAGGACGTGATCGCCGACTCCGCGATCGAGTTCGAGCACGAGGTCGAGGATCAGGACGAGGTCGTGGAGAAGTTCAAGGACTTCCTCGACAACGTCTCGCCCGAGGACTTCGCCTCGCCCGGCGAGAGCTAGCCGGCCGCCTCCCGAAGCTCCGCGAGCGCCCGCTCCAGCCCGGTGGCCGCGTCGGCCACGTCCGGCAGCGCGTCGCGGTCGGCGAGCAGGCCGAAGTAGACGCCTCCGTCGTAGCTCAGGATGCCGACCGACAGCGCCTGGTTGCGCGGGTTGAGCGGGACCGCGGGGAAGACCTCGCGCAGCGGCACGCCCGCCAGGTAGAAGGTCTGCTGCGGCCCGGGGACGTTCGAGACCACCAGGTTGAAGACGCGCGGGCCGCTCATCGCGCGGACCGCGACCGACGAGACGAGCGGCGGCGCGAGGCCGGTCGCGCCGACGATCAGCGCGCCGGCGCGGACCTGGGACGAGCCCTTGGCCTCGTCCATCTCGCGGGCGACCGCCCGCAGCCTCTCGAGCGGCGCGCCGCGCAGCGGGAGGTCGGCGAAGACGGTCGAGATGCGGTTGCCCAGGTCGCCGCGCTCTTCCTCCCGGCGCACCGAGACGGGCACGAGCGCGACCGCGGTCTCGGGCGGGTCCGGCCCCAGGTACTCCGAGAGCATGAGCGCGACGGCCGTCAGCAGGACGTCGTTGACGGTCGCGCCGCTGGCGCGCCTGATCGCCTTCACCTGGTCGAGCGATCCGCGCCCGACGGCGAACGCGCGGTCGCGCCCGATCTCCACGTTGAGCCGGGTGGCCGGCGCCTGCGGCCGGATCCTGGCGAGCTCGCCGATCACGCCGGCCGCCGAGCGGATCTGCCGCCGCGCGTCGAGCGGGTCGAGCGTCAGCGCGCGGGACACGGCTCCGCGCGCCAGCCGCCGCGGCAGGTGCA
>DATENL010000094.1:0-3182 GCA_035275105.1 Thermoleophilaceae bacterium | reverse complement strand
CGTGGGCTCGCCGACCGCGGCGGTCTGCTCGCCGCCGCGCGGCTCGCCCAGGAACTCGAGCAGCATGCGGTTGAACGTCGGCGGCCGCTCGACCATCGCCATGTGCCCGGTGTCCGCGAGGACCACCTTGCGGGCGCCGGGGATCAGCCGCTCGTACTCGTCAGCGTCCTTGACCGGCACGAGCATGTCGTTCTCGCCCCAGACCACCAGGGTGGGCGCGCGGATCTCTCCGAGACGCTCGCGGTAGTCGTAGTCGAGGATCGCCTCGAGCGCCCAGCGGAACGCCGATCGACCGGCGCCCTCGGAGATCTCCCAGAGCGTCTCGGGCGCGAGCCGGCTCGGGTGGCGCATGATCGTGGAGTAGACCGCGTGCCGCAGCCGCGGACGGGCGACGGCCATCCGCTTCTCGGCCGCGCCGCGCGCTCCGGCCATCATCGCGACCCGGCCCCAGACCATTACGGGCTCGCGGCGAAGCGTGTTGGTGGTGATCCCGGCCGCGGAGATGAGCACGAGCCGCTCGACCCGCCCGGGGGCCTGGATCGCGGTCTCGGCGGCCACGAAGCCGCCCATCGAGTTGCCGACGAGCGAGATCTCGCCGAGGTCGAGCGCCTCGGCGAACGCATCGACCGTCCGGCCGTAGCCCTCCATCGTGATCCGGCCGGCGGGCCGCTCGGACTGGCCGAAGCCGGGAAGGTCAAGGGCCAGCACCCGGCGCTCCCGGGCCAGGCACGGCAGGTTCTCGATCCAGTTCTGCCAGTTCCCCGCCAGGCCGTGCACGAGCACGATCGGCGGCCCCGCGCCCGCGCCCATGTCCACGTAGTGGACTCGGCGCCCCTCGATCAGGACGTCGTTGCGGTGCTCGCGCCAGTCGATCCCGCGCCAGTCGGGCTCGTCGTGGGCGCCGTAGTCGTCGCCGGCGCGGCGAGCGGCCCACGGTGTGGCCGGAAACGCCCGTGACGGGAGGATCGTCGCCATCAGTCCCTACGGTACCCGGCGATGGCGCGGATCGCACTTGACATCGACTCGACCCTGCACCACTACTGGGATCTCCTCGACGCGGTCGCCCGGCGGCGCTACGGCGTCGAGCTGCCCTACAGCGAGCAGCACACGTGGGGCATCACGCAGCTCGAGCGCGAGCAGCTGGTCGAGGCCGTCCGCGAGACCCACACCGACGAGAACATCGAGGCCGCGGACCCGTATCCGGGTGCGGTCGAGACCGTCCGCGCGTGGCACGAGGAGGGGCACTGGATCCACGTGACGAGCCACCGCGCGGGCCCCACCCGCGCCGCCACGATCCGATGGCTCGAGCGGATCGGCATGCCCTACGACGACCTCCACTGCTCCTACGACAAGGTCACGCGCTGCGTGGAGCTGGGCATCGACGTCCTCGTGGACGACAGCCCGGTCAACCTCGAGCGCGCGATCGAGGCCGGCATCGCCGCGGCGACGATCGTCCATCCGTGGAACGCGGAGCTCGTCGAGTCGGGCCGCGCGATCGGCGCCGAGGACTGGTTCGAGCTGCGCGAGCGCCTCGCTCCGCTGCTCGACGGTTAGACGAAGCCCATCCCTGGCACAATCGGGGAGATGCCGGAATCCGGACGAACGAGCCTGCGTGTCCGCGACGCCGAGGTCACCGACCTCGGCTCGCGCGGCGGCCTGCCTGCGCGGCGCGAGGACGAGCTGCGCTCGTACCTCCCCGGGGTCGAGCCCGAGCGCCAGCTCAACGACTGGGGCCGCTCGGAGCGCGTCGAGGGCTTCTTCGACCGCACGCTGATCGACTTCTTCTACAACCAGTGGTTCCGCTGCGAGGTAGAGGGCATCGAGAACGTGCCCACCACCGGCGGCGGGCTGCTCGTCTCGAACCACTCGGGCGCCCTGCCGCCCGACGCCCCCATGATCGCGAAGGCGATCAAGGAGGAGCACCCCCACCCGCGACCGCTCAACATCACGGTCGAGCACTTCTTCAAGGGCTATCCCGGCTTCTCGATGCTGATCCCGAAGATCGGCTGCGTGGCCGCCCATCCGGCCAACGTGCAGCGCCTGCTCTACGACGAGCAGCAGCTCGTGCTCGTCTTCCCGGAGGGCCGCAAGGGCACGGAGAAGCTCTACAAGGACCGCTACCGGCTGCGCCGCTTCGGCCGCGGCGGCTTCGTCGAGGCCGCCATGCGCGCCCGGGTCCCCATCGTGCCGGTCGCGGTCGTCGGGGCCGAGGAGGCGGCGCCGATCTTCGCGCACATCCCGGCGCTCAAGCGGCTGACGGGGCTCATCTACTTCCCGGTCACCCCGACGTTCCCGCACTTCGGGCTGCTCGGGATCGCCGCCTTCCTGCCCGCCAAGTTCCACATCCGCTTCCTCCCGCCGGTGCGGACCGACGACATGGGCGACGCGCCGTGGGAGGACGCGGGGCTCGTCCAGCGCGTCGCCGACCAGGTCCGCGAGACGATCCAGGCCAACGTCTTCGAGATGGTCGGCGCCCGCGCGTCGGTCTGGCTCTGAGCCGCGTCCGCGCGATGCCCTCCCGCCGCATCCTCATCACCGGCCTGTCGACGCACTGGGGCGGGCGCCTGGCCCAGGCGCTCGAGGCCGACGAGCGCGTCGAGGCCGTCATCGGCGTCGACCGCAACCCGCCCAAGGTCGAGCTCAACCGCGCGGAATTCGTGCAGGTCGCGGACTCCCACTCGCTCATCCGGCGCATCGTCGACGCGGCCGAGATCGACACGGTGGTGGACACCCGGCTCGTCGTCGACTCGGTCGTCACGACGCCGCGGCGCGCGCACGAGAACAACGTCATCGGGACGCTCAACGTGCTCGCCGCCTGCAGCGGCCCGGACTCGCCGGTGCGCAAGGTCGTCTTCCGGTCGAGCGCGCACTGGTACGGCTGCGAGCAGGACGATCCCGCGTTCTTCACGGAGGACATGGGTCGCCGGCATCCGCCGCGCACGGCGGTCGAGCGCGACGTCGTCGACGCGGAGCGCTCGGTCGCCGACTTCGCCGCCCGCCACCCCGGGGTGACCGTGACGGTCCTGCGCTTCGCCGACGGGCTCGGGCCCGATCTGCGCACCTCGTGGAGCCGCCTGTTCGGGCTGCCGGTCGTGCCGATGATCCTCGGGTTCGACCCGCGCCTGCAGTTCATCCACCAGGACGACATCGTGGGGTGCCTCGAGCACGCCGTCCGCCACGAC
>DATENL010000093.1:0-2515 GCA_035275105.1 Thermoleophilaceae bacterium | reverse complement strand
CCCCTGTTGCAACGCAACAGGGGCCAGGCCACCTGTTGCAGCCCCCCTCGGCTAGGAGGGGGCGCCCGCGAGCGCCTTGCGGATCTCCTTGGGCAGCATGAAGCGCACGTCCTCCTGCACGACCTGGAACTCCGACACGTCGGTCGTACCGCGTGCGCGGAAGAAGTCGACCAGCCGCTGCACCAGCTCCTCGGGCGCGCTCGCACCCGACGAGATGCCGACCGTCCGCGCGCCCTCGAGCCACTCCTCGCGCACCTGCGCCTCGTTGTCGATCAGGTACGACTCGGCGCCGTGGTCGCGCGCGACCTCGACGAGCCGGTTCGAGTTCGACGAGTTCCGCGACCCGATCACCAGCACCAGGTCGCACTCGCGCGCCATCTGCCGCACGGCGGCCTGGCGGTTGGTCGTGGCGTAGCAGATGTCGTCGGTGCGCGGACCGACGATCGCCGGGAAGCGCTCGCGCAGCCGCGCGATGATCGCGGTCGTCTCGTCCACCGACAGCGTCGTCTGCGAGATGTAGGCCACCCGGTCCGGGTCGGCCACCTCGAGCCTGTCGACGTCCGCCTCGGTCTCGATCAGGACGACCTGGTCCGGCGCCTCCCCCATCGTGCCCTCGACCTCCTCGTGGCCGGCGTGGCCGATCAGCACGATGGTGTACCCCTGGGCGGCGAACTTCTTCGCCTCCACGTGCACCTTGGTGACGAGCGGGCACGTCGCGTCGATGGTCCTCAGCGAGCGCGCCTCGGCGTTGCGGTGCACGGCCGGCGCCACGCCGTGGGCGGAGAAGACGACCGTCTCGCCCTCCGGCACCTCGGTCTCCTGGTCGACGAACACGGCGCCGCGCGAGCGCAGCTGCTCGACCACGTGCTTGTTGTGGACGATCTCCTTGCGCACGTACACCGGCGGGCCGTACAGCTCGAGCGCGTGCTCGACGGTCTGGACGGCGCGGTCCACGCCCGCGCAGTACCCGCGCGGCGCGGCCAGCAGGAGCCTCTCGGGAGCGGCGGCCATCAGGGCAAGTCTAGGGACCGTCCGGGCCGCCGCCCGCGAGCCGTCAGGAGGACAGGATCAGCTCAAGCACGGCCTCGCCGGTGGCGTCGAGGCTGCGCTCCGACACCTGGCTCAGATCGTCGCACGTCTTGTGCCAGCAGGGGAAGTCGAAGTCGATCAGGTCGACGGCGGGGACCCCCTCCTCGATGAACGGAAGGTGGTCGTCGGAGATCTCGCCGACGATCCCCGGCGGGAACGCCCACCCGGCACCCACGCGCTTGGCCGCCGCACGCATGCGGTTCCACAGCTTCTCGTCGGACAGTGCCTCGCGGATCAGCGCGAGCTTCTGATTGCCCACGAAGTCGAGCAGCACCATCGCCTCGGCGCCCTTCAGCTTCGGAGCCGCGACCTTGCTGCCGCGCAGTCCACGCCGCTCGAACGCGTCCGCGCCCTCGGGCGTTCCCTTAGGGCTCTCCTCGCCGTCGAAGAGGGCGAAGACCACGGTCGGCTCCGCCTGGCCCGGTCGGAGCGTCTTCGCGAGCTGGACCAGGACCGCCGTGCCGGACGCGCCGTCGATCGCGCCGACGAAGCCGGGGATGTCCTTCGTGTCGTAGTGCGCGCCGATCACGACCACGCGCTTGGGATCGCGGCCGGGGACGGTCCCGATCACGTTCCGCAGTCCGCCTGGGACGCGCTGAAAGCGCCCGCCCGGGAGCGCCTGGCGCAGCCGCTCCGCCAGGTCACGCGACGCGCGCGACCCCGCCGGCCGCGGGCCAAGGGCCACCTGGGTGCGCACGAGCTCCATCGCCCCGGCCGCGTCGAACCGGTTCGGCGGGCTCGGGCCGTCGTCGCCGCAACCCGCGATGACCGCGGCCGCGGCAAGCCCGGCCGTGAGGCACCGTAGGCGCACGCCAGGGAGGGTACGCTGCACGCATGCCGCCACGGCACAAGGACCGGCTGACAGCGGTCGACGCGTCGTTCCTCGCGCAGGAGGGGCGGTCGTCGCACATGCACGTGGGAGCGGTGCTGGTATTCGAGGGGCCGGCGCCCGACTACGACGACGTGCTCGAGGGGATCGAGTCGCGCCTGCACATGGTGCCGCGCTACAGGCAGAAGCTCGCCTTCCCGCCGCTGCAGACGGGGCGGCCCGTGTGGGTCGACGACCCGAGCTTCAACCTCGAGTACCACGTCCGCCGCACCGCGCTGCCCAGCCCCGGCTCCGAGGAGCAGCTGCGCCTGCTCGCGGGGCGGATCTTCTCCCAGCAGCTCGACCGCTCGCGGCCGCTGTGGGAGCTGTGGGTGGTCGAGAACATCGAGGCCGCGGGCTCGGACGCGCGGAGCTTCGCCCTCATCTCGAAGACCCATCACGCGCTCATCGACGGCGTCGCGGGCGTCGACCTCGCCCAGGTGCTCTTCGACCTGGGGCCCGTGCCCCAGCCGATCCCGCATCCCGACGAGGCATGGCAGCCGGCCCCGGAGCCGACGCCGCTCGAGCTCGTCGCCGCGGGCGCGCTGGGCGGCCTGC
>DATENL010000092.1:0-7614 GCA_035275105.1 Thermoleophilaceae bacterium | reverse complement strand
CCCGCGTGGAGCTCGCCGAGCACGTGCCCGACGAGCGCGACGCCACGATCGCCGCGCTCGGCCGTGCGCTGGCGGCCGCCGACGTCGTCTGCGTCTCGGGCGGGGTCTCGGTGGGCGAGCACGACCACGTCAAGGCGGCGCTGGCGACGCTCGGCGCCCAGGAGCGCTTCTGGGGGATCGCGCTGAAGCCGGGCAAGCCGACCTGGTTCGGGACGGGCGGCGCCGCGCCCGCCGACCGCGACACGCTCGTCTTCGGCCTCCCGGGCAACCCGGTCTCGGCGATGGTCACCTTCCACCTGCTCGCGCGCCCGGCCATCCGGGCGCTCGCCGGCGCCGACCCGGCCGACACCCGCGTGGAGGCGACGCTCGACGCCCCAGTCCGGCTGAGCCCGGCCCGCGAGCAGGCGATCCGATGCCGCCTCGCGGCCCGCGACGACGGCTGGCACGTCGAGCCGACCAAGGCGCAGGGCTCGCACGTGCTCACCTCGATGCTCGGCGCCGGCGCCCTGGCGCTGCTGCCCGCCGGCGACGGGACGCTCGCGGCGGGCGCCCGGGTGACCGCCGAGCTCCTCCCGGCAGGTACCTTGTCCGCGTGAGGCGGCCTCATCCCAGAGAGGCGCTGGAGCGCAGCCGCGACGCGCGAGCGCGCGTGCAGCTCGTCGAGGAGCCGCAGTCGGAGTCCGGCCCCGGCGGCAGCGTCACGTCGAAGCAGGTGGCGGACGTCACCCTCCCGCGGTCCGAGCTCGAGCGGATCTGGAACCCCGAGTACCTCGAGCGCCTCGCGCGCACGTACTGGCTGTTCCTGACCAGGACCTCGCTCGGACTGCTGCGCGTGCTGTACACGCCCGTGTCGCGCGAGGTCGTGCTGCTGCGCCGCCCGTTCCGCCTGCTCACGTTCCGCGAGCCTCGCTACGACACCGAGGCGAACCGCGGCACGGTCACGTGGCCGATCGACCGCGGGATCCTGGTCGCCCCCAACGGCCGAGGCAAGGGCTACCTGCGGATCTCGGTCGAGCGCCCCGGCGAGCCCGGCGACGACCCCGACGGCGAGGTCACGATCCGCGTCAGCTCCGAGGTCGCGAACTTCTACCCGGCGATCGCCGCCGGCTGGCTGCCGCGCTGGGCGGCGCGGATCGGGAGCTTCGTCTACCGCGTCACGCAGCTTCGGATCCACGTGATCGTCACCAACGCGTTCCTGCGCTCGCTCGCGCGCCTCGACCTCGCGCCGTCGATCGTCGGCGCCCTCAGGGCGCGCGCGGAAGAGGCCGCCGAGGAGGGCGACCTGGACGCGCTCGCCAACGCCAGCGCCGCCGCGGCGGCCGAGGAGCGCCGCCAGGCGAGCGCCTGAGGGCGCGTTCTCCGTCGTCCGCGCGGTCGCGCCACCGCAAACAGCCGCAATTACGGAGGGCTCCGACGTCGATCCGTCACTTATGCCGGCTATAGCCGGCATAAGTGACAAGTGAACGCCGGGGGCCGCCGTTATTGGCCGCTGTCAGCGACCGCGGAGGCCGCGGGAGAACGCCGGCGCCTAGCCGACGCGCTCGCCGCTGATCTCGCGCAGCTTGGCGCGGTCGTGGCGGGCGGACACGCGCCGCACCGTCCCTGACCGCGAGCGCATCACGAGCGACTCGGTGGTCGCGCCCCCGCGCGTGTAGTGGACGCCGTCCAGCACGTCGCCGTCCGTCACGCCCGTCGCGGCGAAGAAGACGTCGTTGCCGGCCACCAGCCGGTCCTGGTCGAGCACCTCGTCGAGGTCGTAGCCGCGCTCGAGCGCGGCGTTCCGCTCGTCCTCGTTGCGCGGCCACAGCCGGCCGAGGAGCACGCCGCCCATGCACTTGATCGACGCGGCCGAGATCACGCCCTCGGGCGTGCCGCCGATGCCCCACAGGAGGTCGACCGGCGACTCGTGCTGGATCGCCAGCAGCGCCGCCGAGACGTCGCCGTGCTGGATGAACCGGATCCGGGCGCCGGCCTTGCGGATCTCCGCGACCGCGTCCTCGTGCCGGTCGCGCTTGAGCATCATCACCGTCACGTCGCGGACCTCGGTGCCCTTCTCCTTGGCGATCAGCTTCAGCGTCTCGGGGAGGGGACGGTCGAGGTCGAGCACGTGCGCGTAGGCCTGCTGCGCGGCGATCTTGAGCATGTAGACGCAGGGCCCGGGGTCGAACATCGTGCCCCGCTCCGACAGCGCCATGACCGCAAGGGCGCGCGGCGACCCCTCGGCCGCCAGCGTCGTGCCCTCGAGCGGATCGACCGCGATGTCGACCTGCGGAGGCGAGCCGTCGCCGATCTTCTCGCCGTTGTAGAGCATCGGCGCCTCGTCCTTCTCGCCCTCGCCGATCACGACCACGCCGTCCATCCGGACGGTGTCGAGCATCAGCCGCATCGCGTCGACCGCCGCGCCGTCGGCGGCCTCCTTCTGCCCGAGCCCGACCCAGCGCGCGGCCGCCATCGCGCCGTACTCGGTCACGCGCACGAGTTCCATCGCGAGGTTGCGGTCGGGCCGCGACCCGCTCGGTTCAGGCATCGCCGGGTGCTCCGATCGGGGACCGGCCCCCTATAGGACGCCCGGGGGTTTCCGCGCGCGGCTGTATCTCGCCTGGCGCACCAGCCCGCCCGCGAGGATCATGTTTGCGCCGATCAGCCCGAGGATGTAGCCCGGCTCGATCGAGATCTCGACGCTGTCGCCCGGCCGCCCGAGGATGATCCCGTTCAGGATGATCAGCGCCCCCGCGGTCATCCCCACGATCATCGTGACCTCGCCGGGCGCCCAGCTCAGCGGCGCCTCGCGGACGAGCAGGTACGCGAGCACGAACGGCGCGATGCAGGCCGCCACGAGCAGGATGTCCATGATCGCGTAGGTCTGGAAGGCGTTGAACTCGCCGCGCAGGCCGTTGAGCGTGGAGTTGGCGTTGCAGCCCTCCGGCCGGAACGGGTGCTCCGACGTGCAGCTCGTGGAGAACCACGGGAGGAACATCGAGCCGAGCAGCAGGCCGGCTCCGGCGAAGCCCACGAACTCGGGCCACTTGAGGTGCTTCAGGTTGATGCCCGGACGCTCCTCGCCGCTCTCGATCTGCTGGTGGGTCGAGCGTCCGCCGAGCGCCCCGAGCAGGATGCCGGCGCCCACCGTGATGACGAGTAGCAGGGCCGCCGGGTGCGGCAGGTCGGCCTTTGCCTCCTTGCCCGTCGCCTCGTGGACGAGCAGGATCCCCGCGCCGAACAGCGATCCGCCGACGAGCCCGCGCAGCGCGCCCTCCGCCGCGCCGTCGTGCTCCTTGCCGGCGAAGTAGCCGCCGCCGATCGCAAGCACGGACGCGATGAGGTAGGCCGTCTTGTCGACCCCGAGCAGCCAGCCGCACAAGGCGCCGAACGCCAGCGGCACCGCTCCGGCGAGAAAGACCTGCATACCGATTGGTCGTGACCGAAGTAGATGCGGCGTTTTGCTCCTCCTCCCCGTCCCGGGCGGCACCCTACCTCAAGAGAAGCCGAACCGTTAGGTTCTCGGTGTCAACCCCCCACACGAAGGGACGTGAGATGGCGGTCACCAAGATCATCGAGGTGGTGGGCAGCTCGCCCGAGAGCTCCGACGGCGCGGTAGAGGCCGCGCTGAGCGACGCCCGGCAGTCGCTTCGCAACATCAAGGCCGTCGACGTGGTGTCGACCGGCCTGCGCGGTGACAACCTCGACGAGTGGCGCGCCCTCGTGCGCATCTCGTTCCTGGTCGAGCGCGTCAGCGAGTAACGGTCCTGCGGCGGCGCGGGCGCGCTGTTGGCGCCCGCGGCTGCCCGAGGGGCAACGCGCCAGGTAGTGTTATGGACCGCCTCTTCATGAGACGGTTTCGCAACTTCCGCGTAGAGCAGTCGACCCCCGACCGCCCCGCTTGACGCCCGCGAACCCCAATCCACAGCCCCTAGGAGGGGCCAGGCCCCTTCCCCGGAGCGAGCTTCGCGGACTGCTCGGCGAGGCTCGTGAGCGGACGCTGTCGCTCGTGGCGGACGTCTCGGAGGCGGACATGGACCGCGTGCACGACCCGCTGATGAGCCCGCTCGTCTGGGACCTGGCCCACATCGCCGCGTTCGAGGAGCTGTGGCTCTGCATGCGCACCGGCGGCCACGAGCCGATGCACCCGGACCTGCTCACCGTCTACGACGCGCTCGAGACGCCGCGCGCGGTGCGCGGCGACGTGCCGCACCTCGACCTCGCCGGCGCGCGCGAGTATCTCGACGAGGTCCGCGTGCGGACGCTCGCCGTGCTGGGCGACGGCGCCGGGGGGACGAACTGGGAGCTGGTCCTCCAGCACGAGCAGCAGCACAACGAGACGATGCTCCAGACGCTCGCGCTCGCGGACCCCGGCGTCTTCACGCCGCCGCCTGCGCGCCCGCGCCCGCGTGGGGCCACGCGCACGGGCGGCATGGTGCGGATCCCGGCCGGCGCGTTCCTGGCGGGAGCGTCCGGCGCCGGCTTCGCCTACGACAACGAGCGCCCCCGCTTCGAGGTCGAACTCCCCGAGTTCCACATCGACGCGATGCCGGTCACCTGCGGCGACTACGCGGCGTTCGCCGAGGACGGCGGCTATCGCCGCCGCGAGTGGTGGTCCGACGCCGGATGGGACTGGGTGACGGAGAGCGGCGCCAGCGGGCCCCTCCACTGGACCGGCGACGGCCGCGTGCGGCAGTTCGACGACATCCGGCCGCTCGACGCCGCGCTGCCCGTCATGCACGTCTCGTGGTTCGAGGCGGACGCCTACGCGCGGTCCGTCGGCAAGCGCCTGCCGACCGAGCTCGAGTGGGAGAAGGCGGCCTCCTGGGGACCGGGCGCAGACGCTCCGCGCACGTACCCGTGGGGCGAGGAGGCGCCGACGCCGGAGCGCGCGAACCTCGACCACACGGCGTGGGGCCCGGTGCCGGTCGGCGCGCTGGCGGCGGGCGCATCCGCGTACGGCGTGCTCGGGCTGCTCGGAGACGCGTGGGAGTGGACCGCGAGCGACTTCCGCGGCTACCCGGGCTTCCGGGCGCACCCCTACCGCGAGTACTCCGAGGTCTTCTTCGGGAGCGACTACCGCGTGCTGCGCGGCGGCTCCTGGGCGACCCGCCCGCGCGTCGCGCGCAACACGTTCCGCAACTGGGACCTTCCCCAGCGGCGTCAGATCTTCGCCGGCTTCAGGTGTGCCGCGTGACGGGCGCCCTCGCCGAGCCGCGGATCCGGATCGACGACCGGCTGAACGGCTCGGCCGGCGCCGACCTGGCCGCCGAGGTCCGCGACGGGCTCACGCGGGCGCCGCTCAAGCAGCTCCCGTCCAAGCTCTTCTACGACGCCCGCGGCTCGGAGCTGTTCGACCAGATCACGCTGCAGCCCGAGTACTACCCGACGCGCTGCGAGCGGTCGATCCTCAACCGGCGCGCGCCCGAGATCGTCACGGCCGCCGGGGCGGTCGAGCTGATCGAGCTCGGATCGGGCTCCGCGTCGAAGACGCGCGCGCTGCTGTTCGCGATGGCCGGGGCGGGCACCCTGCGGCGCTACGTGCCCGTCGACGTCTCGGCGGAGCCGGTCGAGCGCTCAGCGGAGGAGCTGTGCGAGATCTACCCGGGACTCGAGGTCCACGGGCTGATCGGCGACTTCCACCACGACCTGGTCCACCTCCCGCCCGGCGAGCGGCGGCTGTTCGCGTTCCTCGGCGGCACGATCGGCAACTTCCTCCCGAGCGAGCGCGTGGACTTCCTCGGCGGTTTGAGCGAGCTGATGGGCCCCGGTGACCGGCTGCTCTTGGGGACCGACCTGGTGAAGGACGTGGCCACGCTCGAGGCCGCCTACGACGACGCCGCGGGGGTCACCGCCGAGTTCAACCGGAACGCCCTGCGCGTGGTGAACCGCGAGCTCGGCGCCGACTTCCAGGTCGAGCGCTTCGAGCACCGGGCGTGCTTCGACGCGCACGAGTCGTGGATCGAGATGCGGCTGCGCTCGCTGGACGCCGTGGTCGTCGACGTCCCCGGCGCGGGCATCGAGGTCGCGCTCGAGGCGGGCGAGGAGATCCGGACCGAGATCAGCGCGAAGTTCACGCAGGCGCGCGTCGAGCACGACCTCGCCGCCGCCGGCCTCACCCTCGAGCGGTTCTGGACCGACGACGCCGGTTGGTTCGCGCTGAGCCTCGCGCGGCCAGCCGAGTGACCTAGGCGGCGCGCCAGTCGCGGAACGCGTGGACCAGCGCCTCGCGGGCGTCGGGCGTGAGCGACTCCTCGGGGATCGTCCCGAGCGCGGCGAGCGTGGTCCGCATCTGCTCGATGTAGGTCGTGCAGTGGGGACAGGCCGCGAGGTGGCGCTCGACGCGCCGCCGCTCGCGCCGCGGGAGGGTGCCCTCGAGGTACCCGGTCACGAGCTCGACGACCTGGCGGCAGGCGAGATCCCTCATGACAGGTAGTCCTCCAGCGCCTGGCGCACCCTGCTGCGCGCGCGGTGGAGCAGGACCCGCTGGTTCCCGTCGGTGAGATCGAGGAGGTCGCACGTCTCGTCGGCGTCGAGGCCCTCGATGTCGCGCAGGGTGATCACGCTTCGCTGCGCCGGCGGCAGCTCGGCGATCGTGGCGTCGATCACCTCGCGCTCCTCGCCGGCGAGGAGCCGCTCGACCGGCTCGCCCTCCCACCGCCGCGGCGGGGACGACCAGTTGCCGGCGCTGGCGAAGCGATCGGGGTCGACGGCGGGCTCGCCCTCCGCGTCCTCGAGCGACGAGAACGGGACGCTGCGCGACTCGCGCTCCCCGCGCGTCTTGGCCCGGTTCACGAGGATGCGGAAGATCCAGGTCTTGAGCGACGAGCGACCCTCGAAGCGGTCGATCCCGTTGAGGACGCCGAGCCAGGTCTCCTGGGCGACCTCCTCGGCCACGGCGCGGCTCGGGACGAACGACTGCGCGAGCCTCACCAGCGCGCCGTGGTAGCGCTCGACGAGCTCCATGAACGCGGCCTCGTCGCCCTTCCGCAGCCGGTCCACGAGCGGCGCGTCGGGGTCGGGCGCCGGGCCCTGCCTGGCCAGTCGCACGCGCACGCGTCGGGAGGCTAACCGAGGGAGAGGTGACGCGAACGCCAGCGCCGTCATACGTGACGGTCCGGCCGAGTGCGGCCGGCGTTACGGCCGGCGCTGGCTGGCGACGACCGCCAGGCCGAGGAGGCCGAGCGCCGCAACCACCGCCAGCCCGCGCCCGCGATGCGCACGTGCCGGCTGGGGCTCGAGCACCGTCGGGGTTGGCGGAGCCGGCGCGGGCGCGGCGGCCGGCACCGTGGTCGAGCGGCGGAGCCGGGTGCCGATCAGGACGAGCCCGGCCCCGGCGGCCGCCAGGGTCAGCAGAGCGAAGCCCGTGAACGGCAGCGGGCCGTCCGAGCCGTCGCCGTCCTCGTCGCCATGCTTGGACGACCGCCTGGAACGGGCCTGGGTGACGGTCGCGCTCGGCTCCGCGGAGACCGGGCGTGCTCCGCCGTTCCCTGCGGCGGGGTTGTCGCGGCCGGCCAGCTCCTCGATCGGCACGAGCGCCGCCAGAGCCTTCGCGAGCCGGGCGCCGGCCGCCCGGGTGCGGCGACGCTCTGGCGTCGCGCCCGGAGAAGTGCGTGCCCCGTGGCCCGGATCGCC
>DATENL010000091.1:0-3161 GCA_035275105.1 Thermoleophilaceae bacterium | reverse complement strand
CCGCGGACTCGGCGCCCGGCCCGGGGTTGGCGCGGTTGCGCCCGACCCACTGTGCGCAGGCGGGGCACCGGGTGGGCTCGGGCGGCCAGGGGAAGGCCCCTCCGCCGACAGGCGCGGAGCAGTGCGGGCAGTACGCAGCGGCGGCGCCGTCGTCCTTGCCGGACGCCCCTGCGCCGGCCGATATATCGGGGTCAACGATCGACACGGCTCCTACCTAGGATTACCTGCCGCGGCCAGTTCTTCAACCCCTTTGGCCGCAACCTTTAGGAGCGGCACATGCGGGGGGGCCCGCGCAGCCCCCCGAAAACGGCCTAGAAGCGGTTACGATCCGGCGCGATGCTGGTGCTGGCGGCCACCCTTCCCTACCCCGCGGGACTGGTACTCGCGGCATCCGCGACGGCGCTCCTCTGCTCGCTCTACCACGCCGTTCAGACGGGCGTACGGGGCGACGCGGTCGAGTGGGAGCTCGTCCGGGGCGGGCTGATCGTTGCCGTCGTGCTCGGCGCGATCGGGCTGCTCCTCGTCGGCGTCGGCGCCCCCGCGTTCGAGTAGCGCTCGCGCCTACCTACGGGTGACGTGCTCGCAGCCGTGGACGGCGTCGTCCTCGTCCACGGTCGCCCGGTCGTCCTTGCCGGCGCCGCAGCGGACTACCTCCTCGCGGCCGTCGGCGGAGTTGATCCGGTCGTTGCCGCCGCCGCCGGAGTACTTGTCCTTCCCCTTACCGCCGTTGAGCCTGTCGTTGGCGTCGCCGCCGCTGAGCGTGTCGGGTCCGTCCTCGCCCCTGAGGCGATCCAGATCGCGGCCGCCGATCAGGACGTCACCGCCGGCGCCGCCGAAGAGGCAATCGTTGCCCTTGAAGCCGCGCAGCCTGTCCCCGCCGCCGAGGCCCAGGAGGCGGTCGCCCGCGGTCGTCCCGTCGATCTTGTTCGCCTTCGCGTTGCCGGTCTGCATGTTGGCGCAGGCGCCGTTCTTGAGGATGAGGATCGTGGCGAGGCCGCGGTCGCTGCCGCCGTTTCGACCTGTCCCCGCGAACTCGAACGTGTCGGTGCCGAGCGCCTTCGGCCTGGCCGTGTAGTTGACGGTCGACGGACTGCCCTGGTTGACGGTGCCCACCGTCCCCTTGAACGGGCCCGCGTCCCCCGGAACGGTCTCGAACACGTTCGACCGCTCGTAGGCCGGGCCGGTGTCGTGACAGGGCAGCCTGACCCTCACGCTCTTGCCCTGCTTCACCTGCGCATTCGTGGGGTCGCACTCCGGCGGGCCGTCCGGAGCCCAGTCGGGGTTCCCGTCGAACTCGTTCTGCGTCTCCTCGAGGACGAGCGGAATCGCGTCGCTCCCGTCGGACCTCTCCATCACGAGGTCGCCGTTGTTGAACGTTCCGCGCACGTACGCGACCCAGAGCCCATCGGGCGACCAGGTGCAGTTGTAGTTGCCCAGGTTCGGGTTACCAGGGCCGGTGCCGTCGTCCGCCGTGATGATCGTTCCGCCGGTCGGCGGGGTCGCGAGCGGTCCAACGAGGATCTCGGCGCTCGCCGAGTCGCTCGGCTGGAGCGTGTAGCAGATCTTGGTGCCGTCTGGCGAGATCGACGGCTGGAACTCGGTGGCGCTCGAGTCGGGGATCCTGAGGGTCTCCGTACCGCCGGACGCCGGCTGGCTGACGATGTTCAGCTGCGTGTTCCCTCCCGCCCCGCCGTTGGCGTCGCGGTGGTAGAAGATCGTCTGCGAGTCGGGCGACCAGGCGGGCTTGCCCTCGCTCACGTTTCCCGTCTGGGTGAGGAAGGTCTTGGTCTTGGTGGCGACGTCGTATACGACGATGTCGGTGCGCGTGTTGCCGCTCTTGGCTCCCTCCTCCCACGCGATCCGCTTGCCGTCGGGGGACCAGGCAGGCCGATCGGCGGTGAGATTGTCGGTCGTGTCGGTGAGGGTCGTATCGGCGACCTCGGTGAGCGACGCGACATGGATCTCGGCGTTGCCCGATGACCCAAGAGCGAATGCGACCTGCCTCCGGTCGGGCGACCACGACGGATGTCGGTGCTGTTGCCCGCCCACCGGCGCCACGGCCGGGAACACCCCGCCCGCGCCCTGGCTTCCGATCACCTCGCGCATCCATAGCCCGGCCTGGGCCGTGCCCACGTCCCGCCCGCTCACGAACATGATCCGGCCGTTGATGCCGCTCAGGACCGCCCCGGCGGCCGGCGGCAGCGCGCAGAGGGCAGCGAGCGCGAGCAGCAGCGCAAGTCGGACGCGGGGCACGGCGGAGGACGCTACCGGACGAAAGACCGTTTTCAAGCGGCCTTAACACGCCACCGCGCCCTCTACCTTGGAGGGGTGACGATCGACCAGGCAGTCGAGCTGCTCGAGCTCACCCCGCCGTGCGACCTGCGCGAGATCCAGCTCGCCCGCCGCCGGATGGCCAAGCGCTGGCATCCCGATCGCGCGGGGCCCGACCAGCGGATCGTCCACGAGCGCCAGATGAAGAGCGTGAACTCGGCGGCCGACCTGCTCGAGCTGCGCGTCGAGGCCGACGGGCCGATCACGGCCGTCGACGTGAAGGTCAGCGCCACGGCGCACCGCGAGCGGCAGGCCGAGGCGGGCCGGCGCGCGTACGAGGCGCAGGCGCGCCAGGCGCCCGGCCGCCGCGCCGGCACCGAGGCGGAGCGCTCGATCGTCTACCGCTACGTGCGCTCGGCCACCTACCCCGAGTGGGGCGTCGGAAGCGTGGTCGACGTCAGGTTCACGGGCGAGGGCGACGACATCCAGCGCTGGGTGCGGGTGGAGTTCGAGACCGGGACCTTCACGCTCCCGCTCGACAACATCACCTTCGTCGACTTCCGCCAGCACGAGAAGGACACCGAGCGCGCCGAGCGCTTCCTGGTGGCCGCGCGCGACGCCATCGCCCGCGGCGAGCGCCGGATCGCCATCCAGCGCCTCACCTACGCGCGCGACTCGATCCCGCGCCACCCGGAGGTCCTTCGCCTCCTGGCGACCGAGTACCGCGCCGACGGCCGCCTGAACGAGGCCGGCCGCGTGGTGCGCGACTGGATCCGCGCAGAGCCGTTCAACCCCGCCGCGCACCGGCTGGCCGCCGGGATCTACGGGGACATGGGCGCGACCGACCTGGCCGCCGACGCCGCCGACGCCGCCCGCGACGCCGAGCTCGC